>NZ_BBCC01000033.1 GCF_001311845.1 Desulfosarcina cetonica JCM 12296
TTGCTTGACCCCCCGCGGACAGTATTCCGGGCAACGCCCGCAGGTCGTGCAGCGCCAGATGTCCTCGCCGTCGATCTCCGTCAGGCCGAAGGTGGCCTGCCGGATCACCTTGCGCATGCTGAATTGCCGAACCCGGTTCCACGGGCATACCGTATCGCATTTGCCGCACTGAAAGCACAGCTTGAAAACCTCTCCACCGGCCTCTTTGATCTCTTCGATGACTTCCTTGAAGGGGGCAACTGTTTCCACGATCGTATCCGCCTCTTCTCTTGGCTTAATGGTTTAATGCTTGGTCGCTCTGGCAACGGCTTCCCTGACCGACTTGGCGCCAAACCGGTTGATCAACGAGGCGATACCGGCTTCCATTTCACCTCGCTGGACTTCTTCGTGGACGACCTCGGTTTCTCTTTCCACATAGGTCAAGGCATCGAATTTACAGGCTTGAACGCACATGGGTTCCTCGAGTGGCGGAATATCTTCGCACATGTCACACTTGAGCGGAAGGCCGGAGTCGGGCTCCTTGAAATAGTCCCTGGACGGGCAGGCGGCCGGGCAGAAGGTGCACTGGGAGTATTCCTTGCCGGCAATGGTATAACTGTTTCGGCCATTGCACTCGGCTTGGGTATAATCTCCGGCCCGGATGGGAACATACAGATCCTTGGTTTCATCCATGTAGACACGGATGCGTGCCCGCGCTGGATTGAGGCTGCTATATTTGGGAACGGAGTGGAATGCGGAGCAGGCCATTTCACACGAACGGCAGCCTGTGCATTTATCCACGTTGACAATGATCTCTTTGATAATTTTGGTTTTCTTCCCACCAGTCACGGTTACCACCCCCTTGGGATCAATTCTTTTCGATTACGGCCGGTTCGTTTTCGACAGGTGTATTTCCATTTTCGTCAAGGATGCCACGCTCAACCAGATCTTCAGCGATAAATTCGAGATCCAAGCTTTTCAGCGTCTCCTGGGTGGGAACGCCCTGATCGTTCCACCCCTTGAACTTATAATACTCGGTGAGCAGGTTCTGCTCCATTTCCTCGTCCCTGACGGCCCAGTGATCTTCAGGTGGCCGTTCGTCCTTTCTTCTCAGCCCTCTTCGTACATTGACGGCGCGAACCAGATTCCGAATCCGTTGAAAGTCTTTCCAGAGGATGGACTTGTCCATTTCCATACCGGTGGCCAAGGCGATGAACTCGGGAATATTATTGATGTGGTAGGCGATGTCGCCACCGAACTGACCCCGGAAAGAAGAGACGAATCCACACAGCCCAATGGAGTCGTCGATGTAGTGCATGGCTTCATTCCAGTCGACGATATCGCAGAAGGCCTGGGTCGGCATGAGATTGCGTTTTTCCCAGTTCATGAAGTAGTCCTTGAACTTCTGGTCCGGCACGGCGTCCCATTTATCGACAAAGGCTTGACGCTCTTTCATGTCGCGAATCGGATCTTGCGGGAAAGAACCCTCGATCTGGGTGATACTCATCTTTTCACCCGTGGCGATCATCAGAAAATAGGCGGGGTTCACCTTGCCGAGTTTGATGGGTAACTGTTCGAATCCTTTTACCGTGTTATGATCGTATTGCTCGGCACCGTTGCCAATGCGTTTTGCTGCCAAGGAGACACCGTCGGCAAGGATATCACCAATCCCTTCACGGCGAACGATTTTTTCCATGAGGTACCAGACCCGATCACCACTGTCTTCGGGAAAGTCCGGCATATCCTTGTCGGTCAGGATTCCGGCGTCGTAAAGTTCTATGCCGAAAGCAATGACTTGGGGCGTCGAGTACGAATCCAGACCATACTCCTGGGCGACGCCGAGGATATCATAGCTGAAATCCAATTCCTTGAAGGCCGCCATGTGGTAAGTGTCCTTGCCATAGCATTTGTAACCGAATCTACGGCGGCCGGGCCATTTGATTACGTTGCGGCAATTCTTGGGGCAGTTGTAGCAGCTGGTCTGGCGGTCCATGTGGTCGTATTTGAGTTTCGTCCAGCGTTCTTGTAATTCATCACTCCAAAAATCGATCCGTCTGACGCGGGCATTCCCCCAGGCGAAATGGTTGTGGTGAAAACTGTCATCCTCATCGTAGGCCATCCAGTCGCCACAGCCTTCACTTTCGGAGATGCGTTTGTGCATTTTCATGCTGATGTCAAACAACTCCGCCGGATGCGCGATATTGATATCCTTGGTGCCACGCACGGCAATGGCTTTCAGCCGCTTGTCGCCCATGATCACGCCCACGCCGCGGGCTGCACTGGAGTGACCATGGTCAATGGAAGCCGTGTAGACTCGGTTTTCACCGGCAAGACCGATGGCGGCCACCTGGACCTTGTCGTCTTTCAGTTCTTCTTTAAGCAGATCGCCGGTTTCGGTGCAGCCCTTTCCCCGCAGATGGGTGGCGTCCCTGATTTCCACCGTATCGTTATGGATGTAGAGATAGACAAGATCCGACGCTTTTCCGCGAATGATAATCTGATCATAACCGGCGTGTTTCATTTCCGGTCCAAAGAACCCACCCATGAGGGAATGAGACATCAGGTTGGTTTGGGGAGAAAAGGTGTTGACGGCAACCCGGTTTGCCCCGGGTACGGGGGTGGCATGCAGGAGCCCGGCACTGAAGATCAGTAGGTTTTCAGGAGAAAAAGGGTCTGTATCGGGAGGAACCCTGTCCCACAGAATTTTGGCTCCCGCACCCTGTCCCCCAAGAAAGAGTTCGGTCATTTTAGGATCGGTTTCAACCTTTTCAATGTTTCCCCGCGATAAATCGATTTCTAGGTTAACCCCTGTTGCTCCGTACCTCATGATTTAGCCCCTTCGATGTAAAACGTCCAATAAAGGTTGTTGGTCTATCTATATAGAGAACCAAGGTTCTCTATAAATACCTAAAGGGGGGTGGTTTTGTCAAGAGAAAAAAAACAGGTTGAAAAAGTAAAACCGTGCATGACGATCCGGGTGCGCCCGGTTGCCGGATTGGGCCTTGGCAAATGGTGAGCAATGATAAAAAGGTTAAAAAATCAAATAGTCATCTATAAAGGAGGTGCGTTTCCGGACGTGGATTTTTTTCAAAAGATGCAAAAAAAGGCAGTTGATGGATGGGCTGTCGTCCGGCGGTCGGGACTTATTCTTATCTATAGGGAGATATTATGGACGCGGAAAAAGACGGCAATGCCGTGTGGAAGGTGGTCAACCGATGGCAGTTTCCATTTTGGGTGTCCATCCATCGGTTGGCCAATGCGCCGACACGCCGAACAGGCAACAGATGCTTGAAGGCGGTGATTTCTTCAGGCGGCGCTGTTGCCTGTTTTTGTAAGGGCGCGGGAAGGGGGGCGGGAGAATCCTTTCCCATGTGTTGTGTTATTCTGCCAGACGCTTTTCCATGTCGGCCAGCATACGGATATGGCCTTTTTCCTGATTGATCAACTCCTCGACGATTTTTTGGTCCGCCTCGGTCAAATAGGGCAAGAATTCACGGAAGTAAAGAATGGCGTCTTTTTCGAAACCGATGGCCAGTTGAAACACATTTTGGCCCGAAATCGCCTTTTGAACGAATTCCTTGGAGTCGATCTTGGAATAGAGCCGGTCATCGATGACCGAATCCATATAAGCCTCCATGTCGTCAGTGTACTCGTCCGAATGCGAATCATCCTGTGGCAGGCCGTCGCGAATCTGCGAAAATGCCGTTACATGCCGGTCTTCCTCTTCGGTCAGGAACTGGAAGAGCGCTTTCATTTTATCATTGGTACTCAACTCGCAAACCGTTGCATAAAAGCTTCTGCGTTGTCTTTCTTTCTCGACCGCCGCTTCGGCGACTTCACGCGCGGAGAAAATTACAGCCACTGTGCCGTCTCCTTCATTTTTAACGTGGATCAATCGGTGGAACCGCAGCCGTCTACACCATGTGTTTGGCGACCAGTTCGGCAATATCCAGGGTTTTGATGGACTCTTCTTTTTCCAGCTCTTTCATGCCATCTTCGATCATGGTCAGGCAGAACGGGCATCCCACGGCAACGGTGTTAGCGCCATTGGCAACGATCTCCTCGGCACGTTCCAGATTGATGCGTTTGCCGATGTTTTCCTCCATCCACATTCTTCCGCCACCGGCACCGCAACAAAAGCTTTCGCTACCGTGCCGATCGAGTTCCTTGTACCCGGACAGGTTCATCGACTGTAAAATCGTTCGCGGCTCATCGTACACGTTATTGTAGCGGCCCAGGTAGCAGGGATCGTGATAGTCACCTTGCCCTGCATGGTCTGGTTGATCTGAATTTTGCCGGACTTGATCAGTTCCTGAATGAACTCACTATGATGAATGACTTCATAGTTTCCGCCCATGGTGGCGTAGTCGTGCTTCAGGGTGTTGAGGCAGTGCGGGCAAGCGGCAATGATCTTCTTGACGTTATACCCGTTCAGGGTTTCGATGTTTTCCAGCGCCATCATCTGAAAGAGCATCTCGTTGCCGACCCTTCGGGCAAAATCGCCGGTACACTTCTCCTCGACGCCCAGAATGGCAAACTTGATGCCGGCTTTCTGCAGGATTTTGGCCAGACTGACCGACACCTTCTTGGTGCGATCGTCAAAGGAGCCGGCGCACCCCACCCAGAGCAGGTATTCGACATCCGGGTTTTCGGCCATAGTGGGGATGTTCAGATCCGCGGCCCAGTCCGCACGCTTGTCGTACCCGATCCCCCAGGGGTTGCCGTTGCGTTCGAGCCCCTTGAGGGCCACGTTCAGTTCTTTCGGATAAGCCTCGGCCATCATGGTCTGTCCCTGGCGCATGGCGATGACCCGCGGCACATGTTCGATGGTTACCGGGCAGACTTCTTCACAGGCCCGGCAGGTGGTGCAGGCCCAGAGGGTGTCTTCGGCAATCACGTCGCCGATGAGCAGTTTGTCGCTTTTGATGTCGGCGATTTTGCCTTCAGGTTCTCGATCGCGCCTTCATCGGTCGTTTTTCCAAGCTCTCTGGATAGCTTGGCCCGCCGAATCACCTTGTCGGCGTTGGCGTAGAGTTCATGTTTGAGGGAATCATTGAAATCAAACAGGTTAAGGGGCTTGTCAGTGGTATAGGCCGGGCAGACTTCCTTGCAGCGCCCGCATTCGGTACAGGTATAAAGGTCAAGCCCCTGTTTCCAGTTGAGTTGATGGATATGGTTGATGCCCAAGGATTCATCTTCCCAAGCGGCTTCGTCTTCCAGGTCCAGCACTTTGGTTTTTTCATGGGGGTAGCCCAGACTTTTCAGAAACACGTTGGGCAGTGCGGTGATGACATGAAAATGCTTGCCGGTCGGCAGAACGTTCAAGAAGGTCAACTGCGTACAGATATGCACCCAGAACATGATGATCAAAAGGGTGGCGTTGACTTCCATGCCGAGTCCCGACACCAGGCTGGCCGCTCCCATCGACACCGGCGACCAAAGGAATTCGGAGCCGTATTGGGGATTGCTGATGAAGTGGATGTGGTCCTGGTTGAAGAGGTGGATCATGTTGTAGCGGGTGCCGTCATAGAGCAAATCCGAGATCATCAGGATCCCGATCATCACCAACACCAGGTATGCCTCGAAGGTGTTGTGCATGCGTGCCGGCTTGATCACCGCGCGGCGGAAAATGGCCCAGATGACCATCAAGAGGACGATGCCCTCCATGATGTCCTTCAGACCGAAATAGAGAAAGCCGACCAGATGATCGCCGCCGAGGAAGGGCAGGTGGAATCCTTCCTGGTATCCCTCCCCGTAAAGGGTGATGCTGCGGATCAACAGGACGCAGAACCCCCAGAAGATCAACGCGTGCATGATTCCGGAACTTCTCTCCTTGGATCGGCCAACCAGGCGTTTTTGGCCAATGGCGATCACCAGCAGGCTCTTCAAGCGCTGCTTGATCTGATCGGTTCGCTTGGCGGGTTCGAGCGCAGCCAGAAGCTGCACCTTGCCGACCATCGTGTTGATAAAAACGGCCAGCGCGACAAAAAGCAGAAGAGACATCAACACAGGACTCATGGCTACCTCTTACCGAATCGTCTGAAAAATGATTGGAAAAAAATAAATGCCCGTTACCGCTCGTGAGCGGGGGCGGGCATTGGATTGGCTATCCTCTGACCTTCTTGATCTCTTCGCGCAGAACCGGTACCACCTCGAAGAGGTCGCCGACAATGCCGTAATCGGCCAGGTTGAAAATCGGCGCCTCGGGATCTTTGTTGACCGCCAGGATCACCTTCGCCCCGCTCATGCCGGCGATGTGCTGGATCGCGCCGGAAATACCGAAAGCCATATAGAGCGTCGGCGCAACGATTTTACCGGTCTGGCCGACTTGCTTGTTGTGCGGCATGAGGCCGGCATCGACCATGGCCCGGGAGGACCCGAAACCGGCTTTCAGTTCGTCGGCCAGCGCCTTGACCAGATCGACACCTTCCTGGTTCTTGGCGCCGCGGCCCACGGAGACGACGATGTCGGCATCGGCCAGGTCGATGTCGCCGCTGGCATCCGAAACGATTTCTTTAATGACGGCCTTCAGGTCGGCTGCCGGGGCGGCCAGCTTGACGACGTTTTCGCTGCCCGAAATGCCTTCCTCGGCCTCGAATGCGCCTGCACGAACGACGGCCACCAGCTTGGGCGTGTTGACCTTTACGCGCTGCTTGACCTTGTTGGCGATGGCCGGGCGGACGATTTCGATCTGATCGCCATTGAGAATGACATCGGTGATGTCCGTTGCACAGGCGACATCCAGTTGGGCGGCCACACGCGGGGCGGAGGCTTGCCACTCTCCGAAAAGCCGAACCAGATCATATCGGCACCAAACTGATTGGCAGCATCGACCACGCAAGCCGCATACGGACCGGCGGAAAACATCGCCAGGCTCGGATCATCGGCGATGTACTGGGTGGCGGAACCGGCACCCGCCAGGTTTGCGGTCAGTGATTCAATACCACTGCCAATGGCCACCACGGCGGCTTCGGCGCCGATGGCTTTGGCTTTGGATAACAGTTCGGTGGTGCTGCTGCCCAGGGATCCATTTTTAATGTCTGCAACGACGAGTACTTTTGCCATGATATTGTTTTCCTTGTCTGAATCTGGTTAATGTCCAATGCGGATCGTCAATCTTGGGTCAACGTCACCTTAGAGAACATTGGCTTCGCTTGCCAGAAGACCGACCACCTCGGCGGTAATTTCGGCCGCGGCGCCTTCGAACTTCTTACCGGCTTTCCGGGACTCGGTGGCCATGAACTCGGCGACTTCCGATTTGGGCGTGCCGATTTCATCCGCCGAGAGGCCCAGCCCCGCCAGATCCATTTTTTCGATCTTTTTTTTCTTCGCCATCATGATTCCGCGCAACTGCGGCAGGCGCGGTTCGTTGATGCTGTCGCTTACCGTCACCACGGCGGGCAGGGCAACCTCGAGTATTTCAGTCCCCGCATCGCCCAGGCGGGAAACCTTGATGGTCTTGTCGTCCACGGCTTCGATGGCGATTACATTGCTCACGCAGCCCAACCCCAAGAATTCCGCCAGCAGGATGCCCGTTTGGCCGTTATCCGTGTCCTGGGCTTGTTTGCCGGTAATCACCAGATCATAGCCATCCTTCTCGAATACTTTCTGAAGTACCTTGGCGTAGGCGAAAGAATCGGCCTTGGCCAATGCTGGATCATCGATATGAATCCCTTTTTCGATCCCCATGGCGTAGGCCTTGCGGATAATTTCAGTATTATCGCCGCCGCCGATGCTGACAAGGGCGGTCTCGGCCTTGCTGTTTTCCTTGAGCTGGACGGCCGCCTCAATGGCGTTTTCATCCCATGCGTTCATCACATACTGCAGCCCGTCTTCAACAATCGCCCCATCTTTGATGTTGATGGTCAATTCTACATCAACTACCTTTTTTAAAGTGGTGAGAATTTTCAATTCGTCCTCCTAATCGTTGATGTTCCTTCGGTTATGGTTCAGAACCGGATCAAATCCTGTTTTATCGGTAAGGTCGTCCTGATGATTCCGTCCGTTCATACCTGGAATTTCCCATATCATCATGCCTTGACGAAAACGCCGGAACGGCACGCCCCTTTCAATCAAACAGCGACCTGTTTCCTGAATATAGCTTACTGGTTGGCGGGGCACGATCATGAGCAGCGAAACCCTATGGAGATGAGGGAACTATATCTCTATAGAGAACACACGATCTCTATATCTACCGATACGAATGTGCTTTGTCAAGCAAAAAATGGCCTTCCCAGCATCTTGAAAATGACTGGAAAACCATGGAAAACAGATAGTCCTCAGGTTGAAACCAACCGACCGCGGTAATCCCTTCCGCCGATGCCGGGCGTTTGATCCGTTGCCAACTGAATGAATACAATCTGTATCAAAGGCAACCCGTTCAAACTGACAATTTGTTGTTGGGTTAAATGTGCAGGATCAATTTATGGTTATAAAAAAGCTAATAAGTAGCTATTGAGCTAATTAGCCACATCGAAATCACTTGTCAATAAAAATAGGTGGCGATGCCTGGGAAACGGTTGTCACCGGTCGGAAGGGATCGCCATGGATGAAGGCATGGGCGTTATTGCCGGTGTTTGAATCGGTGGGCCACAAAAAAGCCTGGACCGCTTTGGGCGGAATCCAGGCTTCCTTATCCAATGGGCATATCACCCGATCAGGTCACGGTCGTTCCCGGAGCTTGAACCGTTGGATCTTGCCGGTCGCGGTTTTTGGCAGATCGTCGACGAATTCAATGACGCGCGGGTATTTGTAAGGCGCGAGCTTCTCTTTGACATGCCGCTTCAAGCTCGCCGAGATCGTCACTTGGCGTGTGCCCGCTTTTCAGGGCCACAAATGCCTTGGGTTTGATCAAATCCATGGCGTCCTGCATGGCGACCACGGCACACTCGGCGACTGATGGGTGGCTGAGAAGGGCGTTTTCAACTTCAAGCGGTGAGACCCAGATGCCGCTGACTTTCATGGAGTCGTTGGCCCGCGCGGAGTAGAAGAAATATCCTTCGGCATCGATGTGCCCCATGTCCCCGGTTTTCATCCAGCCGTTTACCAGGGTTTCGGCGGTTTTGTCCGGTTTCTGCCAGTATTCGGCAAAGAGCGTCTGGCTGGATACATACAGCTCACCCAGTTCACCGGCTGGCAGGGGCTTGCCCAATTCGTCACGGACCTCGATGGCGTAACCGGGCAGCGCCAGCCCGCTGGCGTTCTCCTTGACGATGCCGGGCCGGTTGGAAATATAGATGAATCCGGCTTCCGAAGATCCCAATCCGTCAAGAATGTCAATGTCGAATTTTTTCTTCCAGCGTTGAAACAGGGAGCCGGGCAAGGCTTCGCCAGCCGAGATGCAAAACCGCAGGCTGCTAAGGTCAGGGGCCTGATTGATCGCTTCCAGGTAATTGAGAATCTGGCCATAGGCCGTTGGAACGGAGAAGAAACCCGTCGGGCGATGTTTCTCGATCAACCCGAGAATGACTTCCGGTAGCGGCCGATCGGGATTGAGAATGACCGAAGCACCATAATACAGCGGCAGGTAAAGGGCATTGTTCAGACCATAGGAAAAAAACAGCTTTGAGGAGCAGAGTACACGGTCTTCGGGCGTGAATTGAACCACATGCTGGCCCCAGGCTTCGACCGCATGCACAAGATCCTTGTGGTAATGGACAACGCCCTTGGGGCGGCCCGTGGTGCCCGATGTATACAGCCAATAGGAATGGTCGGTTTTGGCCGTGGGATAGACATCCAGCTGATCGGATGCGTCCTTCATCATTTGGGACAATTCAGTGGTGCCGGGAACCGCGGCGCCGTGGACAACGACCGTTTTCAGGTGGGCCGCGTCGGCGATAATGGGCGTGAGCCTGGTATGCAATTCACTCTCCACCACCACGACCGCTGCCTGACTGTCGTTGATGAAATAGTCCAGATCTTCAGCCGTCGCCAGCATGTTGATGGGTACCGGTACGGCGCCGATTTTCATTGCTCCGAGAAAAAGCGCGATAAATTCCGGGCGATCGTGAAGCAGAAGGATGACCCGGTCACCCGGTGCGACACCCAGCTGTCGCAGGCCGTTGCCGATCCGATTGGCCATGCATCCGAGCTCGCCATAGGAAATCGTTTCGTTCTTATGAATGATCGCCGACCGTTCCGATTGAGGCCCTGCCAGATGACGTTCCAGAAGCAGACTGACCATGTTGAAGGTGTCCGGCAGCTTGAATCCGCTTTCCCAGGGATGGAGCATGAGATCATTTCCAATCATTGTTGCCTCGGCAGCCATTGTTTCCTCCCGTGTTATCGTTGGTTTTGGGTAAAAGACAGCTGAGGACGCGGCATGATTTATCGACGCGTCGGTTTATCAATTGGGTTGATGATTGAATTCAAATGGAGGCGGTTCAATGTGATGAAAAAGATTCCATATAATGAAACTTGGTTTCATAAACAGAGACTATTGAATCGATATATATCTGTCAAGAGATTAATTTATAAAATAAAATAAATAGTATTCATAATGAGGGGCGGATACGCCAGCGACGGGATGCGGAAATCCGCAGAAGAAATGAACCTTGATTGGCGAAGGGAATTCCAAAAAACAAAGCGGGCATCAGCCCGTTTGGACAGATGCCCGCTTTGTTGAAAGATGGCAGGCCAGGAGGGGCTCGAACCCCCAACACCCGGATTTGGAGTCCGGTGCTCTACCAATTCGAGCTACTGGCCTGTAAGTTTGTTGTCGTAGAACAACAGAAATAAGAACCATATCAGACATTCCCTGAATGATCAACAGGCAAGTCACACCAATGGATTACCCGTTGCATCCAGACCAATGCCTGCGCTATATCCTTATCATTGCAATGAATCCTGCAACTCAAGGTTGCATGGGGCGCGTGATACGCCGGTCCGTTCGGCGACCAACGGGAAAATACGATCAATGACACCGCTCGATCGTCATACACAACGAAAAATTGCCCTGGATCTGGTACAGCGACTCGCTGACCAGACCCCCATTGGCGTGCTGGCAACCGTCATCAACGCCATCCTGCTCTCTATTTTTCTGGTTGGTGTGTTGCCGTTGGAGCGGGTGTGCTTGTGGCTGGTTCTGTTTCTTCTGGTCTGCCTGGCCCGATTAGTGCTCCAGCGCTATCTCAACCGGCAGCCTTTATCCATCGACAAGGTTGGCCGGCATGAGGCGATTTATCTTTTTTTTCTGGCATTATCGGGATCCTTTTGGGGCGTTGTACCGATTTTCCTTTTTCCCGAATCATCCGTCGTCCACCAGGTGCTCATTGTCTTGGTTTTGGGCGGGATGGTGGCCGGTTCGGTCGGTGTCTTCGCGTCCATCATGGGCGTCTTTTATGCCTTTGGGATCCCAACGTTGGTTCCGGTAATCATCGTTTTTTTCAGTATCGGTGATCGTCTGCACACCACCATGGGTTCCTTTATGATCGTTTTTGGTGCGTTCATGCTGGTGGCGGCCAAGCGGCTCAACCGCGAAATTTACGCATTCCTGGTTCGAAAGTATGAGAATATCGACCTGATCGACAAGCTGGAACAGGAAGTTGGGGAACGGCAGCTTGCCGAGAACAGACTCGTTGAGAAAAATCGTGAGATCGAATCCATCGTGGCGGCGCGTACGGATGAGTTGCTGCAGGTCAACAAGAAACTGCAAATTGAAATCGAGGAACGCATCGAGCCGAGGCCGAGCAGAAAAAACTGGCCACCCAGCTGGAACACGCCCAGAAGATGGAAGTGCTTGGCACCATGGCCGGCGGTGTGGCGCATGACCTAAACAATATCCTTTCCGGAATCGTCAGTTATCCGGACCTTCTATTGATGCAGGTTCCCGAGGGCAGTCCCCTTTTCCGGCCCATCCAGGTCATGCAGGAATCGGGCAAAAAGGCGGCCGCGATTGTCCAGGACCTCTTGACCTTGACCCGCCGGGGGGTGTTGGTCAAAGAGGCCTTGAATCTTAATGAAGTGATCGTCGCCCACTTCGATACACCGGAGCATCACAAAATGATCTCTTTTCATCCTGGCGTGGATGTTAAGCTGGCCTTGGAAGATGACCTGCCCAATATTGCCGGCTCCCGGATTCATATAGAGAAAACCGTGATGAACCTGTTGTCCAATGCGGCCGAGGCCATGCCCGACGGCGGACAGATTCAAGTCGGTACGGCGCGTTGTCACCTGGATCGACCGCTCAAGGGATATGCCGAGGTCAATATGGGGGATTATGTGGTGTTGACGGTCAGGGACACGGGGACAGGCATTAAATCCGCCGACATCGACCGCATTTTCGAACCTTTTTTTACCAAAAAGAAGATGGGACGCAGTGGTACCGGCCTGGGAATGGCCGTTGTCTGGGCTGCCGTCAAGGATCATAACGGATATATCCAGGTGGAGAGCACTGAAGGGCGGGGTACCTGTTTCAGCCTTTATTTCCCCATTACCCATGAAGCCCGGACCGTCATCGATGCACATGAATCGATCACCGCCTACCAGGGCCGGGGCGAAACCATTTTAGTGGTGGATGACATCGACGCCCAGCGTCAGATTGCCTCGGATCTTTTAACGCAACTGGGCTACCGGGTGACCACGGCGCCGAACGGCGAAGCCGCCCTTGCACTTTTACGGAAAACGCGATTTGATCTTCTCGTATTGGACATGATCATGGATCCGGGCATGGACGGATTGGATACCTACAAGGCGGTCGTGGCCCTTCATCCTGGCCAGAGAGCCATCATCGCCAGCGGTTTTTCCGAAACCGAACGGGTGCGTGAGGCCATGCGCTTGGGTGCGGGGCCGTACATCAAAAAGCCGTACACCTGGATCAACCTGGGGCAGGCGGTGAGAACGGCCCTGACCAACCCCACTTGATAACGGCCACACCCCATGAGGGCAGCATACCAACCACCCATCACCGGTAAGCGGGCGTAGCGCGCCGGGACAGCCCCCGTTCAGCGTTACCCTGGCGGCTGCCGGAAAGTCCATAAGAAGCCAATGACACCAGCCATTGATTTTGCCAAACGCCATGGAATCGTTTTTCAGATTCACAAATACAAACACGACAAGGACAATCGCCATTATGGGGCGGAGGCCGCTGAAAAGTTGAAGGTCAGCCCCGAGAGACTCTGCAAAACCCTGGTCATTGCGATGGATGACCGCGATTTGGCCGTGGCGGTTCTGCCGGTGGCCAGGCAGTTGGACCTTAAACGGGCGGGGCAGGCGTTGGGTTGTAAAAGAGCGCAAATGGCGGATAAACGGTCCGTTGAAAAAACGACCGGCTATATCCTGGGCGGGGTGAGTCCCCTTGGCCAGAAGCGACGCCTCAACACCGTAATTGACGCTTCCGTCGAGGCCTTCGAGACGATCTTGGTCAGTGCCGGACGAAGAGGCCTGGATATTGAGCTAACTCCGGGCGACCTGTGTGCCATGACCCATGGTTTCTTTGCCGAAATCAGCAAATGAGTACTTGAAAAACGGACAGCGCGATCGCGGCTGTCGACCACTTGCTTGAGAAAAGAGAGGAAAAAATGCCTGTAGCCGATTATCAGACCTATTGCAAAATGCTGGATCGTGCCCGCGAAAAAGGCTTTGCCTACCCGGCGGTCAATGTTACCTCGCTGACCGGAGCCAATGCCGTCCTCAAAGCACTTTCCGAGAGTCGCAGCGACGGAATCATCCAGGTCTCGACAGGCGGGGCGGCGTTTGCGTCCGGGTCCAGGGTGAAAGACATGGCTCTAGGCGCGATTTCCATTGCCGAGCATGTGCATCGCGTCGCCGAACGCTACGATATTTACGTCGCACTGCACACCGATCACTGCCAGCCGCATGTCTTGGACAGTTTCGTCATCCCGTTGATCGAAGAGACCGAACGGCGTCGGGCTGCCGGGCAACCCAATTTATTCAGCAGCCACATGTTCGACGGCAGCGCGGTGCCCCTCAAGGAGAATCTCGACATCGCGGCGCCGCTTCTGGAGCGCTGCCAGAAAAGCGAGCTCATTCTCGAAATCGAGGTGGGCGTGGTCGGTGGTGAAGAGGACGGCGTAAAGGCTGATGGACCCAGCAGCAAACTCTACACCACCCCCGAAGACATGCTCGAAGCCGCCCGCTGTCTAAACAGCGTGAAGGATGCCCGTTACCTGGTGGCCGCCACGTTCGGAAATGTGCATGGGGTTTACAAACCGGGGCATGTCAAGCTCAAACCCGAAATTTTAAAAGACGGACAGGCCGCCCTGGAGAAGGTTTACGGTCAAGAGGGACGGTTCCTGCTGGTGTTTCACGGCGGTTCCGGCTCCGGGTTGAACGACATCCACGCCGCCATCGACTACGGTGTCGTCAAGATGAATATCGACACCGATACCCAATACGCCTTTTCACGTCCCATCGCCGACCATTTTTTCAAGAACTATGACGGCGTCCTGAAGGTGGATGGCGATGTGGGCCGTAAAAAAGCCTATGATCCGCGCACCTATCTGAACCTGGCGGAAGCCGGCATGGCCGAGCGCGTCAAACAGGCGATCGTTGATCTGAAAGGGGGCGGAACCACCTTGATGGATGCCTGAGCCTGAACCGTGTGTTCGTCAAGGCCACCGACCGCTTGACCGCACACCGGGGCCGGACTCATGCGGATCCGGATTGATCGGATTGCCGGCACGCCGCCAGCGCATCGCTGAGCTGCTGATAGTCGATGGCATTCTGGATGGCCACCCCGCTTTGTTCGGCGACCGCCATGGCAAAGCGGATGTCGCCGGGTGTAAAGTGGCGAACCTCATCGGTCAGAAGACGCAGGACGCCGATGGTTTCGCCCTTGACGGTGATGGGAACCGCCAGGATGCTGCCGACCCCTTCGCTGGCGGCCTCTTTATGATAGAGGGTGTGAATGTCGGTGGTGGCGTCCGGGATCACCACCGGTTCCCCCTTGAGGATGAAGTAGGTGGCCAGTTCGTCGTCCAGCGGCCCACGCTGCAGATAGGCCTGGCTCAGACCATGGGCGGCCTTGAGTTCCAGGCGGCCGGTTTTCGATTCGATCAGCCGGATGGTGCAGGCCTTGAGCCGCATGACTTCGGGCAGTGTGTTCACCACCAGGTCGAGAACCGTGTCCAGGTGGCGGGTCTCACCGATGTGTTTGCTGATCTGGCAGACCGCCTTGAAGTAATCCAGTTGGCGCTGTTGCTCGGCATAGATACGGGCGTTCTCGATGGCGATGCCGCACTGCTCGGCCAGCGCGGCGACAAAGGCAATTTCCAGCGGTTGGAATTCCCGGCGGGTCCGGGTGAGCAGTCTCAGAATCCCGCTGATTTGCCCGCGGATGGGAATCGGTGCCACGAGGATGCTCTTGATGCCTTCTTGGTGCGCAGCTTCCGGATATTGGATGCGGGTATCCTGGTCCGCATCGGCGATGGCGATGGGCTGACCCTGCAAGGCGGCCATGACGCTTTTTTCCGCGTCGATGGGGCCGCGGTTGAGGTAGGCTTCGCTCAATCCGGAAGCCGCTTCCAGGATCAGGTGGCGCCGCGACGGATCCAGCAGGCGGATTGTGGCCGCGTCCACCTGGATGACTTCGGGAATCTTGGTGACGATCAGGGTGAATACTTCCTGGGGGTCCAGGCTGGCGGTGATGGTTTGGGTTACCTCCAGCAGGAGATGGAGATAGTCGTTTTGACGCGGCATGGTTGTCCCACTCCTTTTCAGCGGTGGTGTGTCGTGTGTTTAGGCAATTGCAATGCTCATCAAACAAGAGTGGTGCCAAGGCGTAAGAAAAAAAGGTGATGATTTTTCAACGCGTCGAAATGTACCCTGTAATGGTCTTTTGCGGAGACGTATCCATAAAATCAAATCTGATGGTGGCTTGCGGCGCAGTATTTTAAATGCATATGGGTGCAATTTATTGCAGGCCCTCGAGTGCCACCGGGCCGCCGTTAAGCGGGTCGATCCGTTAGTGGTGGGCGCCGAAAGTGTGCCCGGCCCCGATCCCGCGTAACGGACAGCCGCAAGCCCGACCTGATTGCGTGGAAAGCGTCCGAATCAACTTGCCAATGGCCGATACAGCCTACCCAGGAGCGATCATGGATCCCTATCTTGACCCTCGAAAAGCGATTATCCGTTGTTGCCGCTGGCTTTGCCGGCACGGTTATTTCGGTTCGCTGCGAAGCGCCGGCGGCAACGTTTCCGTGCGCATCCCCGATGAACCGCTTTTGGTGATCACACCGTCCGGCAGACCCTATATGGACCTGGTGCCGGAGGATATCTGCGTGGTTGATTTCGATTTGCGGCCGGTTGCCGGCGGCCTGAAACCCTCCATCGAAACGGGCATGCATGCCGGTATCTACCAGGACCGCCCGGATGTGGGGGCGGTGGTGCACACGCACCAGCCCTTTGCCAGCATTTTCGCCTTGATCAACCAGTCGATCCCGGCCCTTTTCGACGAAGTGGTCATGGCCATCGGCCACACCGTGGATGTGGTCCCTTACGCCTTTTCCGGTACGCCCGAGTTGGTGGGCAAGGTCAGGCAGACCATCGTCAACGGCTGTTTTTGTTTTATCCTGCAAAACCACGGTGCCTTGAATCTGGGCGCCTCCCTCGACCAGGCCTGGAAGAATGCGGAGCTCTTGGAGAAAACGGCCCAGGCCTATTACCATGCCCTGGCCACCGGCCGGCCGATAACGACGCTGCCCGCCGAGACGCTCCAGCGCATAGGCCCACCGTCCTGAGCGGACGACGCGCATACCCCATTTTATCGCCATCTTGTTTTTCCCCATGGCAGCTTTTACTTGACATGGATGCGGCTGCTTTTATATTTGAACAGATGTTCAGATATAGAGGGTGAGGAATGGCAAAACGGAAGATTCAACCCGATTGTACGGCGGAAACCTGCGGTGTCCGCGTGATTCACCTTGACCGGGTGGCTCGGGCCAAGCGCGAGGCAATCCCGGACAAGGTGCTTGATCGTTTGACCTTGACCTTTAAGATCATGGGGGATTCCACGCGGCTGGCCATCATCCTGGCCTTGCGGGGCGGGGAAATGTGTGTGTGCGACATCGCCGCCACCATCGGCATCAGCGAATCGGCGGTTTCCCACCAGCTCCGGCGTTTGCGCGAATTGAATCTGGTCCGCTCCCGCCGTGACGGGCAGGTCCTTTACTATACCCTGGACGACCAGCATGTGCTGGACCTGGTGTCCATCGGCCTGAAGCATATCAACGAGTAGCGATGGGGGAGAGCAATGAATCTAATCCTGGATGTGCTGCTGCAAGCGTGGAACCTTCTGCTGGAATCATCGGTTTTCATTCTTTTCGGGCTGGTGGTCAGTGGGCTGTTGCGCGTGTTTCTCAATCCCGGGGCAGTGGCCGCTCATCTCGGACAGGGTCGTTTTCGTTCCGTTTTGAAGGCTTCTTTCCTGGGTATCCCCATTCCCCTGTGCTCCTGTGGGGTGCTGCCGGCCGCAGCGGCCTTGAAAAAACAGGGTGCCAACAATGGGGCCGTGACCGCGTTTCTGATTTCCACACCCGAGTCCGGCGTTGACTCCATCTCCATCACCTATGCCTGATGGATCCCATCATGACCGTCATGCGGCCGCTGGCGGCCTTTTTCACCGCGGTGGCAGCCGGTTTTACCGAAAATCTTCTCGGTCGACCGGATATGTCGCGGCCGGTGATTCCGGATCTTTCGTGCCCGGTGGATGGATGCTGTGATGGTGTTAACTGTGCGCCCGACGTCCATCGGCGCCATCACGGTTTCGGCGAGAAAGTGGTCGCCGGACTGCGGTTCGCGTTTACCGATGTGTGGGGGGACCTGGCCCTATGGTTTCTTTTCGGGCTGCTGCTGTCCGGTGCCATTGGCGTATTGATTCCGGAAAGCCTGTTCAGCCGATATCTGGGCGGCGGATTCAGCGCCATGCTGATCATGCTTGCCATGGAATTCCCATTTACATCTGCGCCACCGCGTCAACGCCCATTGCCGCCACGCTGATTCTTCAGGGGGTCAGTCCGGGGGCGGCGCTGGTCTTTCTGATGGCCGGACCCGCGACCAACGCGACTTCCCTGACGGTTCTGGCCCGTGTGCTGGGCCGCCGTGCGACGATGATCTATCTCACATCCATCGCCGTGTGCGCCGTGGCATTCGGTCTTTTGGTGGACCAAATTTACAACACCTTGGGGATCTCACCCCAGGCCGTTCTCGGCCAGGCCGGGGAAACCCTTCCGTTCGGTCTCGAACTGGTCGCTGCCATGGCGATCCTGGTTTTATCGATCAAGCCTGTTTTTCATCACCTTCGCCGGTGGCTGCCCCGGCTTGGCGCTACGAAGCCGGCCACCCAGGATCGCCCGTCCCTTCCAACGGCGCCACCGGATCATTGTGCCGGCGGCACCTGTGGCTGTAAACAGAGCCATTTATAAAATTTTCATTACACCCCTTGTTTTTTTATTGACTCCTTTTAAAGTTTGGCATACCAAACTTTTTAAGACATGAATAATTCTTATCGCGGGGCGTGCCAATGATGAAAATCAACATCCGCAACATGAAGGTCGATCAGGAAGGAACCATCGCCAGCGTGAAAGTGGGCGGTGAACTGGGACGAAGGCTTCGTGACATGGGGCTTGTGCCCGGCACCGCCGTCAAGGTGCAGGGGCGTGCCCCGCTTTACGATCCAGTGGCCCTGCGGGTCAAGGGCTTTACCCTGACCTTGCGCAACAACGAAGCCGACCACATCGAAGTGGAGATCGACGGATAGCCCAATGAATATCTGCGTTGCCCTGGGTGGAAATCCCAATGCGGGAAAGACCACCCTTTTTAATGCCCTCACGGGATCCCGCCAGCATGTCGGCAACTATCCCGGCGTCACGGTTGACCGCAAGGAGGGACGCTATGTGCAAAACGGCCACGATATACACATCGTCGACCTTCCGGGAACCTATTCGCTGACCGCTTACAGCGTAGAAGAGGTGGTTGCACGGGACTTTCTGGTCAACGAGTGCCCACGGGTGACGATCAATATCGTCGATGCCTCCAACCTGGAACGAAATCTTTACCTGACCATTCAATTGTTGGAATTGGGCATTCCCATCTGCGTGGCCCTCAACATGATCGATGTGGCCCGCAGCCGCGGCATCGAGATCGATCACCAGAAGCTCTCCCGCCTCTTGGGGGTTCCGGTGGTTCCCATCATGGCACGCAGTGGCTTCGGCAAGCAGGCGCTCATGGCCGCCGTCGAGCGCGTCGCCCAACAACCCCTGCCACAGCCATTGCGGGTCTCTTATGGACGTGACCTGGAAACCACCATCCAGTCGATGGAACAGGTGATCACGAAGCATGGATTCCTCACGGATCTTTACCCCGCACGCTGGATCGCCTTGAAATATCTGGAGAACGACGCCCAGATTCTCGAGAAGGGAAGGGCGACGGAGGCTCGCATCGCCGATCAACTGGTGGCCGAAACGCAAAAGGTGGGCGCCCACATCGAAGAGACCCTCGAAACCTATCCGGAAGCCATGATTGCCGATCATCGCTACGGATTCATCAGCTCCATGCTCAAGCAGGGGATCGTCAAGGAACGGTTCGATAAAAACCGGCTCTTCCTCTCCGATCGCATTGACAAGGTGCTGGTGAATCGGTTCGCCGGCCCCCTGATCATGTTTCTGGTTCTTTTCGGTCTCTACCAGTTGGTCTTTACCTACAGTGAAGTCCCGGTCGGATGGTGTGAAACCGTGTTCGAATGGCTTTCCGACGTGGTCTCGACGCAGATGCCCGACGGCTTGCTCAAGTCTCTGATCGTCTCGGGGGTTATCGACGGCGTGGGCGGCGTGTTGGGATTCGTGCCGTTGATCATGTTCATGTTTTTGGGAATCGCCGTGCTGGAAGATTCGGGTTATCTGGCGCGGGTGGCGTTCATGCTGGACCGGATTTTCCAGATTTTCGGCCTGCATGGCAGTTCGGTCATGGCCTATATCGTTTCCGGCGGGATTGCCGGCGGATGCGCCGTGCCCGGGGTCATGGCCACCCGCACCCTGCGGTCCCCCAAGGAGCGTATCGCCACGCTGCTCACCGCGCCGTTTATGAATTGTGGGGCCAAATTGCCCGTGTTTGCGCTGTTGATCGCCGCTTTTTTTCCCAACAGCCAGGCCCGGATGATGTTTCTGATTACCCTGATCTCCTGGAGCGGCGCGCTGCTGGCCGCCAAGTTCCTGCGCCTGACGGTGGTCAAAGGCCCCTCCACGCCGTTTGTTATGGAACTTCCGCCCTATCGCCTGCCGACTTTCCGCGGTCTGATGATCCACACCTGGGAGCGGACCTGGCAATATGTCAAAAAGGCCGGGACGGTGATCCTTGGCATCTCCATCCTGTTGTGGGCGGCCATGACCTTTCCCCGGCTGCCGGCCGCCCAGGTCGCCCAGTACGCCGCCGATCGTGACCACATGGTGGCCCAAGCATCACCGGCGATCACCGATGAACTGGCGCGCTGGACAGGGGACACGCCCCTTTCCGCCGGGGCTGCCCGTCTGAAACGTGAGCTTACCGCCAGCCGGGGGCGCCAAAGTGCCGCGGCCTTGCGGTATTCCCTCGCCGGCCGCATTGGTGGCGGGCTGGAGGTCGTCTCCCGCTGGGCAGGGTTCGATTGGCGCACCAACATTGCCCTGTTGGGCGGATTCGCCGCCAAGGAGGTGATCGTCTCCACCCTGGGTACCGCCTATTCCCTGGGCGCGGCCAATGACGATGATGCGCAGGCCTCCATTGCGTCCCGGCTGACGGCCGAACCGGGTTGGCGTGTCCTGACGGCCTGGAGCATGATTGTCTTTGTTATGTTCTATGCGCCCTGCTTTGTCACCATTGTCAGCATCGTGCGGGAATCATCGTGGCGCTGGGGATTGTTCTCGGTGATTTTCAATACCTCGTTGGCGTTCTGTGTGTCCGTGGGCATCTACCAGGTGGGTAGCCTGCTGGGATATTGAGAGGCGGTAAAAAATGCAAACCTTGATCGTTATTTTAATTGTTGCCGGTGCGGCTGTTTATTTGGGATGGTTGTTTTATCGGAGATTCATCCAGAAGACGACGTGCGCCTGTGGCTGCAGTGGCTGCCAGGCCGCCGATTCCTGCTCTTCACCGCCGGCACCTCAGCGCGATGGGATGCGCGAATAACGTTTTCTTCTCACCTTTGCCGGAACCTTCCCCTCCCAGACGTTCCCATCGTAGCGGGTTTTAATATTGACTCGTTCAAGGGACTCTTCTATCATCCTTCTCGAAAAAGGTCATCATTATCAACACCCTCTTGAATGCGATATGTGGCCGCCATCAGGAGACGATTGAAATCTGCGAATCATGCCGTCCCGCATCAGCACGGATTCCGGCAAGAAGGTACGACGGATGAACCGATATGCGACCATTGTCACCGGATGGATCGGATTGATGGTCGTCGTGGGTTGCCAACTTGCCCTGGCCGGCGAAAAGGATCAGGACTTTCTGGCGATTGCCACAGGCAATGCCAAGACCACGGCCTATCAGATCGGTATGGATCTGAAAGCGCTGGTCAAGCCTTACAATATCCATCTTTCTGTCTGTCCCTCCAACGGATCGGTTGAGAACATTTATGCCGTGTACCAACGTCCGGGCCATCACCTGGGATTGGTGCAGTCCGATGTGATGGCCTTTGTCGCCAAGCTCGACAAGGATCCGTTGATGACCCGAATCAACAAACAGGTCAAATGGGTCTACCCGCTCTACCAGCAGGAGGTTCATCTTCTGGCAAGGCGCGGAATCGACACCCTGAACGATCTGAACGGCAAGCGGGTCGGCATCGGCCCTGTGGAAAGCGGCGGCTATCTCACCGGCCGGCTGCTTTTTGAAATTACCGGCGTGCATCCCCAAGCCTGGCGGCAATTGACGATGCCAAGGCATTGGCGGCCATCAAGGCCGGTGACTTGGATGCCATGGTGATCGTCGATGGCAGTCCGGTGTGGCGGTTGATGACGGATGTGTCCGCATCCGATCATCTGCACCTGGTACCGGTGGTCCATGAGGCCATCCGTTCATTCTACCCGGCCGCCCATATTCCGGGAGGAACCTATGCCTGGCAGAAGGATGACGTGGCCACCATCTCGGTGGGCGTGATCCTGGTGGCCTACGATTTCCACGATTACCGTTGCGATACCATTGGCCGGCTGGCCTACCTGATGCGTGGAAACCTCGCCTGGCTGCGCGCCAACGGCCATCCCAAGTGGAAAACGGTAAGGTTGGGTGAAAACGTGCCCGGGTGGGCCCCTTATGCCTGCGTAACCGACTACGTTCCACCGCTCGACCTGCAGCCCAGCGTCGGCATGGATGATAATCGCGCCAATCCGGTGGCTGAAGCGATCAGAACCATTTTCCGCCCTTGATTTGATCCGGCGAAAGGCGGACGATCATGTACAAAAGCTTTTTCGGACTGAACAAGAAGCCCTTTCAGATTACCACCGATCCCAGCTTTTTGTGGATGGGCAAGAAGCACCGTGAGGCGCTTTCGACACTCAAGTACGGGGTGATGGACAACAAGGGCTTCTTGCTGATTACCGGGGATGTGGGCACGGGGAAGACCACTTTGATCAACCGGCTGGTGGAGGATATCAAGGATCGCGCCTACACGGCCAAGGTCCCGGATCCCGGGTTGAGCAAATACGATTTCTACCGCATGGTGGCGCGCTATTTCGGCTTGCCCATTGAAGTGCGCACCAAAAGCGATTTCCTGGAACCCTTCAGCCGTTTTCTCAACGATGCCCGTGCCGAACGAAAATCGGTTCTACTGCTCATTGACGAGGCCCAGCGGCTGAAGCACGATCTCATGGAAGAGATCCGCCTGCTGTCCAATCTGGAACATCAGGATGCCAAGCTGCTGAATATTTTTTTCGTCGGACAGAACGAGTTCAACGCCATCCTGATGCAGCCGGAAAACCGGGCCTTGATGCGCCGGATCACCATCACCTACAATATCGAACCCCTGGATCCGGTCGAAACCCGGGAGTACATCCGGCACCGCCTGAAGACCGCCGGCGCGGGGTACGAAATTTTCTCCACGGCGGCCATGGAGGAGGTTTTCCAATATTCCAAAGGGTTTCCCCGGCAGATCAACATTATTTGCGATTTGGCCATGTTCTTCGCGTCCCAGCTGAAACAGCGAACCATCAACCGCAAGGTCGTCACCCAGTGCCGTGAACGGCTGACCCTCAAGGTGGATACGGGCGATGCGGAGACAAAGGACAATCTTCGCGCACCGGCCCCCAGACATCACTATCGCCCTCCCCAGAAACAGCACGCCCGTTGGATCGCGCCGGCATTGTTGGCGCTGATGCTTCTGGTGCTCATTTTTACGAGCGCGTTCCTTTTTCCGGCAGATTGGCAGCATTCTGCCGGGCAGTGGATTCAACAGACCTACCGGCGGTATTTCCAGCCCGTGCCCAGCCCCCCCCACCCCTTGTCCATGGACGTGGAAGACGAGGCCCCATCACGGGTCAGCTTCGAGACCTACGATTTGCAACCTCCCAATACAGATGCGGGAACTGTCCCCAGCGACCTTCCGCCTTCGGATTCCAGTCCCCGGGCCACCCATCGACCCCCAACGGACAATCCCGACCCCGGTGCCGCCATCGATTGGCTGTTGAACCAGCGCCGACCGGCGCCGGAACCGTAATTGCCGGTTGCGTCGAATTCGATCGGATGCCGCCTCACGCATCGGGTTGACAAACTGCCGCCAACCTTTTATGATCCGCTCGCGTTTCTAACATTTTAAATGAATCTGGATGGTTGCATATGCCAAAAATTGCGGTTCTGTCCGGTGATGGTATCGGTCCCGAGGTGATGGATGCGGCCCTGAAAGTCATCGCCGCGGCCCAGGAAAAATTCGCTTTTCAATTGGACTTCCAGTTTGCCGATGTTGGCGGCATCGCCATCGACCGGCACGGGCAAGCCTTGCCCGATGATACCTTGAAGCTGTGTGAAGCCAGTGATGCCATCCTTTTCGGTTCCGTGGGCGGCCCCAAATGGGAGACGTTGCCGCCGGCCGAGCAGCCCGAACGCGGCGCGCTGTTGCCTTTGCGCAAGCATTTCAATCTGTTTTGCAATCTTCGACCGGCCAAGGTCTTTCCGGCGCTGGCCGGTGCCAGCCCGCTGCATCCTGATATCGTCGGCCAGGGATTCGACATTCTCTGTGTGCGCGAGCTGACCGGCGACATCTACTTTGGCCAACCCAAGGGCCGGGAAGGCAGCGGACCGGACGAGCGCGCCTTCGATACCATGGTCTATACCCGCCGGGAGATCGAACGCATTGCCCGGTCGGCGTTCGATGCGGCCCGGTTGCGTCGCAAACGGGTCGCCTCGGTGGATAAGGCCAACGTGCTTACCACCATGGTGTTGTGGCGCGAGGTGGTCAAGGAGACGGCCAAGGACTATCCCGACGTGGTCCTGAGCCATATCTATGTGGACAACGCCGCCATGCAACTGGTCAAGGATCCCCACCAGTTTGACGTGCTTTTGTGCGGCAACATGTTCGGTGACATCATCAGTGACGAGTGCGCCATGATTACCGGTTCCATGGGCCTCTTGCCCTCGGCGAGCATCAGCGAAAGCGGCTTCGGCCTGTACGAACCGGCCGGCGGCAGTGCGCCGGATATCGCCGGCCAGGGGATTGCCAATCCCATTGCCCAGATCCTTTCGGCGGCCATGATGCTGCGCTACAGCCTCGGCCTGGGTGACGCCGCCGATGCCGTGGATGCTGCTGTGGCCCATGTATTGGCCGATGGCATCCGGACGCCCGATATCGCCGCCGGTGGACCGTCGGTCAGCACCACCGCCATGGCGGAGGCCGTGGTCAGCCGTCTTCAGGGCGCAGTTTAGGAAGCGATTCCGGGAGAGCATGGTGGGGGCCCGATGACTCGGCCGATCATCACCGTTGATGGCATCACCGTCAGGCTGCGGGACCGCTGGCTGTTGGGCGGGTTGTCGTGGCGCATCCAGGCCGGTGAACATTGGGTGATTGCCGGCCCCAACGGCGCCGGCAAGACCACCCTGGCCAAGGCCATCGCCGGTTTGTTGCCGGTGGTCCAGGGAAAGATCCACTATCATGCCTTTGCCGATCTGACCCCGACCCGGGCCATCGCCTATATCGCCAGTGATTCCCGTCGGGAGATCTGGCGTCGGGAACAAGACCTGGCGCATGGACGGGATTTCGCCGGACGGTTCGATGCGATCACACCGGTAGGCGCGCTTCTCCGGGGATCGGCCGGTGCGATGGACCCAGCGGCACTTGCCGCCAACGACCGGTTTAATGATGTCGTCCAGCGGTGTGACCTTGAAGGCCTGCTGAACAAACCGATCCTATCCATCTCGACCGGAGAGATGGCCCGGGTGTTGGTGGCCCGGGAGCTCTTGGGCCAACCCCGGATGCTGGTACTGGATGAGCCCTTCGAGGGGCTTGATGAACCGGGCCGACGGGCGCTTTTGGCCATGCTCGACGGATTGGCCGGTGCCGGCTTGACCCTGCTCTTGATTACCCACCGCCTGGATGAGCTGCGGCCGCGATGACCCACCGTCTGCTCCTTGATGGTGGGCATATCGTCAGCCAAGGACCGCTGGACCGGGTCGTCCCGTTCCCACCCGTCGCCCCCCCGCAGGCCACACCTGATTCGCTTTCGCCCTTTGAGGATACCACTTCCCCCTTTGGCAGTCTTCCGGATCCGATGGGTTCGCCGCCAGCGTTGATCGACATGCGCTCGGTTACCGTAACGTACGGCTCAAAGCGGGTGTTGAATCGATTGAACTGGTCGGTTCACGCGGGGCAGCACTGGGCCGTCACCGGTCCCAACGGCGCCGGCAAGTCGACCTTGCTGAAACTGATCACCGGTGATTGCCTGCAGGTCCATGCCAATACGATCCGGTTGTTCGGCCGCGACCGGGGACCTTCCCAGACCCTGGGGGAGGTCCGCCGTCACCTGGGCTGGTGAGTCATGACCTGTCGGCCAGTTATCAAAAGCGGCTCTCCGCCCTGGAAGTGATCTGCTCCGGATTTTTCGACTCGGTGGGGCTCTATCGCCAGCCGGAAACGGCTCAGCGCAAACGCGCGCGTGGGTGGCTGGAACGGATGGACCTTCTGCCCCTGGCGGCTGTCCCTTTCAACCGGCTTTCCCAGGGGCAGCGTCAGATGGTTCTGATTGCCCGCGCCATGGTCAAAGCGCCACGCGTGATGATTCTGGACGAGCCCCTGGCCGGGCTGGATGGCCATAATCGGGCACGGGTGAGGGCGTTGCTGGAGGATATCGGGAGAAACGGGCGGACGACCTTGATCGTTGTTTCCCACCATCCGCGCGATATTCCCGCTTGCACCACTCACCGGCTGGCGTTGGATCGGGGGCAGGTAGTGTACAATGGCCCCATCGATCGAAACGGTGCCGATCAGGCGTCGGATTTCTCTGCGGCCCTGCGGCCGTCTTCATAGCAGCGCTGCCCATAGCGCCGGATTTGGCGGCAGATGCCGCGCAGGATGCTGACTTCGCCGGCACGCAGGGAAAGTCGGGTGAGAAAACGGCGGATACGGATCATCCAGTAGTCCGGGTTTTGCGGATTGACATAGCCGATATCGGTCAAGGTGGCGGTCAGTTCATCGTACATCAGGTCCAACTCGATCCGTTTGGCCAACCGGGGGGTGGCCGGCGGCGAGGCTTCCTGGCTGACCGTGGATAGACAATAACAGACCACCATGACCGCCTGGGCCAGGTTGAGGGAGCTGAAGTCCACGGTGGGAATGTTGACCAATTGGTGGCAGTGTTTCAGATCCTGATTGGTCAGCCCCCGGTCCTCGGAACCGAAGAGGATGGCGACCGGATTGCCGTGGCTGATGGGGATAAGACTGTGGGCAAGGCGATCGGGAGATTTGATCACCGGCCGCTGCCCCCCGATGCGGGCTGTCGTGCCGACCACATGACCGAAGGGCGCCAGGGCCGTTTCCAATGAATCGAAACGCTGGAGCGTGTCAACGACGCCGCCGGCCGCATGGGTGGCCAGCCGGCGGATCCGTTCTTCATCCCAGATGCCCGGGTTCACCACGATCAGGCGGGAAAAGCCCATGTTGCACATGGCGCGCGCAGCGGACCCGATGTTTTCGGGATACCGGGGCCGCTGCAGCACGATGGCCACGTTGTCGCGGTGAATACCAATGGTCATCGCGGGGTGATTTCAAAGGCATTGAAAAAGTAGCCCATCTCAAAGGCGGCGGTTTCCGGCGCATCGGAGCCGTGGACCACGTTCTTCTCGATGTCGGTCGCAAAATCACGACGGATGGTTCCTTCGGCGGCGTCTTTATAATTGGTGGCGCCCATGAGGTCGCGGTAACGCGCGATGGCATTCTCGCCCTCGAGCACCATGACCACCGCCGGCCCGGAAGACATGAAGTCGGTGAGGCTGCCGAAGAAGGGACGCTGCCGATGAACGGCGTAAAACCCCTCGGCCTGGGCTTTGGTCATGTGGATCATCTTCATGGCAATGATGGTCAGCCCACTTTCTTCCAGGCGCTTGACCACTTGGCCGATCAGACCCCGGGCGACGCCGTCGGGCTTGATGATGGATAAGGTTCTTTGCATGATGCGTTTCCTTTCTGGTTGGGGGAGGCGACGAGGAGCCCGCCGTTGGGCTCGATCCGGTCAATCCATCGAGGCGATCGGCGGCGGGTACTGTTCCCGTCGTTTCGGTTCGACGGGTCCATAGCAGAAGGCCGATGCCAAGTCAACCGCCGTGGGAAGTCCGCCAAAGGGTCGCTTGAATTCTCAACAGATTGATTTGTCATGATTTATTGTGCCTATCGGTGAAGGTGGCGGTCGCGCCGGTGCGGTTGACAGCAAGATGCACGCGACCTATTATGCAAACGAATCCATTTTGTTTTCTTTCCTTTCCTTTCTTTTCAAGGATGAAAGTCTATGCCGATTTATGAGTTTTACTGCCCGGATTGCAATACGCTGTTTAACTTTTTCTCTCGGCGGATCAACACCGATAGAACGCCAACCTGTCCCCAGTGCAAGGCCCGTCAGCTGGAACGTCAGATGTCGGCTTTCGCCTTTACCGGCAAGGCCAAAGAGGGGGGCGAGGACGACGATTTACCCTTTGACGAGAGCAAGATGGAAAAGGCCATGCAGATGCTGGCCAGCGAGGCGGACCGGATCAATGAGGACGATCCGAAACAGGCGGCCACGCTCATGCGTAAACTGAGCGACATGACCGGCATGGAACTGGGCTCCGGCATGGAGGAGGCCCTGCGGCGCATGGAACGGGGCGAAGATCCGGAACAGATCGAGTCGGAGATGGTGGATCTTCTCGAATCGGAAGATCCGTTCATCCTTCCCGAGAAACGGGGTAAGGGCAGTGGCAGCAAACGCGCGCCCCGGCGGGATGAGACCCTGTATGACCTTGAGGAGGAAATCCCATGAGCGCGAAGGCACGCATGGAAGCCCGACAAGGCGATATTACCCGGTTGGCGGTTGACGCCATCGTTAATGCGGCCAACAGCTCGCTGAAAGGCGGTGGCGGCGTGGATGGTGCCATTCATCGAGCGGCCGGTCCCGATTTGTTGGCCGAATGCCTGACTTTGGGCGGCTGCCCCACGGGTGAAGCCCGCCTGACGCGGGGTTACCGGTTGCCGGCCCGGTATGTGATCCATACCGTCGGGCCGGTTTATCACGGACGGCCCGAAGATCCCCGGCTCCTGGCCAATTGTTATACCAACAGCTTGATCCTGGCTCGGGATCACGGGCTAACATCGGTTGCCTTTCCGGCAATCAGCTGTGGGGTTTACGGCTATCCCATCGAAGCGGCCTGCAAGATTGCCGTGGATACCTGTGTGCGGTTCTTGGCCCAGGACAGGGTCGTCGAAAAAGTGACCTTCATGCTCTTTTCGGCAAAAGATCTGGCGGTTTATTCCCAATACCTCGATCGATCCGCAGGATAGGGCGACACCGCGTTACGGCTTACGATCACGATTGTCGATGTGCCTTGCAATTGGAATTGACAAACCCGATCCACATGGTTAATTTCAATTTCTGAAACCTGATCAGGCTTTCCGGGCCTGTACCGACACAGACCGAAGACGCTACCAAGGAGGGTATCATGTTAGAGGTGACACAACCGGCGGTTCAGCAGATTGCCGAGTATTTCAAAGGAAAAGAGGTCAAACCGATCCGCATTTTCCTCAACGAGGGCGGGTGAGGGGGGCCGGGCCTGGCCATGGCTCTGGATGAGCCGGTTAATACGGATTCTGAATTTGACGTCGACGGATACAAGTTTATCGTTAACACCGAATTCCTGGAAAAAGCCAAGCCGATCAAAGTGGATTTCCACATGTACGGCTTCAAACTGGATTGCGGGATCGATTTCGGTGCCGGATGCGGCAGCTGCGGCACCAAGGGATCCTGCTGCGCTTAATCCGGTCTGACGACATCGACGCGAAAGGCGACCTGAAAAGGGGTCGCCTTTTGTATTTGGGAGAGCCGAATACGGTTACCCTGATCGGATGGTTGCTTTTACTTGCGGCACCTTGGCGACCCTGGTATACTTCTTCTCAATTTTATTAACCCTGCGCCCACCTGACCCCGTTATCGGCGTGGCCACAGGGGTGGCAGATAATGGTTTAAGCCCCTTTGCAATTCATTTCGGCAGATAAAGGAGCGGAAGATGAAACGGGTTGATTTCATTATTGACGCGCACGTGGCCACAGTGACCCTGAACGATGGTGAAAACCGATTCAATCCCGATTTTCTCGATGCTTTCCTGAATACGCTCGACGAGGTCGAAAACACCACGGATGCAACCACCCTGGTAGTGACCTCCGCCCATGAGAAAATCTTCTCCAATGGCATCGACCTGGAGTGGATGATTCCGGTGATCCAGCAAAACGACCTGGCCCGCTCCAAAGCCTTTCTTTACCAGCTCAATCGATTGTTCAAGCGCCTGGCTACCTATCCGCTGGTCACCGTGGCCGCTATTTCCGGTCATGCCTTTGCCGGGGGGGCAATCCTGTGCTGCGCCTTCGATTTCCGTTTCATGCGCTCGGACCGGGGTTTTTTCTGCTTTCCCGAGGTGGATTTGGGAATACCGTTTCTGCCGGGAATGAATGCGCTCTTGAAGAAGGCCATGCCCATGTACATGGTGGAGTACATGGAGTATACCGGTGTGCGCTTGACGGCCAACCAGTGTGTGGATCATCATATCGTTCAAAAGGCCTGCCCCATGGAAACCCTCATGGACGAGACCCGCGCGTTTGCCATGGCGATCAACAAACGGCGATTGGTGATTGCGGAGATGAAGAAACGACTCAACCAGTCCATCATTCATGCCATCGACATCGAGGATGTCCCATATATTGAATCGGGGCAGTTCAATATCGGTTGATCCATCCCGCGACCGGCGCGGTCATCCATGGTTGGGATTGCAGCCGATAATACCCTACTTGTTTTCATCAGAAGAGGAGATGTTTCCGTGACCGATTTGATGACGTTGATAAAAAGTCGGCGCAGTGTGCGCAAATATGAAGACCGGCAGCTACCCGATGACCTGCTCAGCCAGGTGCTCGAAGCCTTTGGCTGGGCGCCTTCCTGGGCGAATTCGCAGTGCTGGGAGGTGATTGTCGTTCGGGATCCGGCCGTGCGGGCACAAATTCAGGCCAGTCTGCCGGCCAAGGGAAATCCTGCCTTCAAGGCCGTTGTCGAGGCTTCCGTTCTGCTCGTCGTTTGCGCCAAGTCCGGTGTCTCGGGCTACTATAAGGGCCAATGCAGCACCAAATTGGGGGACTGGATGATGTATGACCTGGGGTTGGCCACCCAGAATTTGTGCCTCATGGCCCATCATCTGGGGCTGGGGACGGTGATCGTCGGTCTTTTCGACCATGATCGTGCCAAGGCGGCCGTCGATGTGCCGGAAGGGTATGAACTGGTTTCCCTGATTCCGCTGGGGTATCCCGCAAAAACGGGCGGCGCGCCGCAGCGCCGCGATGTCAATGCCTTCACCCATACCAACCGCTTCTAAAGCGGATCGACCGGGTGAAAAAGCGGGGGGAGGCAGAACGGGATCCGGACGTGCCCTGCCGTACTCAGGTGGCGGCAGAAGCGGTCCTCATGGAGAGTGAGCATCACCTGCGTTCTCTCATGGAGAGTGCCTCGGGCTTTGTCCTGTTCCGTTTCTGTCACAACCCGATGGATCCTTTCCAGCCCCGGCGGATTTTCATCAGCCCTTCTATCGCCGATATCGTTGACCGGACAAAGGTGGTCGATTTTCAGTCTTTCCTGACAACGGTTCACCCGGAGGACCGTGAGTCGCTGGTATCGGCCGCCCATGCCATGCTGGACGCGCGGCGGATGGATGAGACGATCCGTACCCAGGGGGCTCAAGTGGCTTCTGGCGCTGGCTGCGCATTATCGCCGTGGCGGTCGCCACCCCCCCGGAAACCTATTTCAACGGCATCATCCTCGATATTACCGGCGAGATGGAGACTGCGAGCGCTCTCAGTGCCCGGGAGAAAGAGCTGAAGGAACGCACCGAAAGCCTTTCCGAAGTCAATACCGCCCTCGAAGTGCTGCTGCGCAAACGGGAAGCCGACCGGTTGGAGGTGGAGGAGAAGATGTTGGCCAATGCCAAGCGCTTGATTCTGCCTTATCTCGACAAGCTGAAAAACAGCCGCCTGGATGAACGTCAACGGATTTACCTGAATCTGATCGAAACCAACCTCAATGAAATCATCTCCCCCTTGACCCAGCAGATGTCCCGCCACTACATGCACTTCACGCCCCTTGAAATTCAAGTGGCCAATTTGGTCAAGGAGGGGCAAACAACCAAAGATATCGCTTTTATCTTGGGCAGTTCTGATAGAACGATTGAAGCCGTGCGCTACCGTATCCGCAGGAAGCTGGGCCTTAAAAAAAAGTGCACCAATCTCAGATCGGCCCTCTTGTCGATTGATGGATGACAGGCACCCTGCCGATCCCGTGAACGGTCAATGGATTTTCGCTATCCGGCGGCCCTTTGTTCGCCTAAGGCTGCATCGGGTCAGGCGACCAGTTCGCGTGTCTTGTGAAAATGAATGGCCGGCCACTCCTCCATGGCGTTTTCCAACCGCCACAAGCTGGACGCCAGATAGGTCAGTTTCCCATGGGAATCATGGGCCAGGCTGTTGTACTTTTCCCGTTCGAAGTTGGCCAATTGCTTCTTGTCATCACTGGTCACCCAGCGGGCCGCGGCAAAGGTGACCGGCTCATAGGCAGCGTCCACCCCGTACTCGTCCTTCAGACGGGCTATGGTGACATCGAACTGCAGCACACCGACGGCGCCGAGAATGTAACTGTTGCCGGCAAGCGGCCGGAAAAACTGAACGGCACCCTCCTCGGCCAATTGGGTCAGTCCCTTGAGGAGCTGTTTGGCTTTGAGCGGGTTCTTCAGTTGTACGCGACGGAAATGATCCGGTGCGAAGCTGGGAATCCCGGTGAAGCTCAGGACTTCCTTTTCACAGAACGTATCCCCGATACCGATGGTGCCGTGATTGTGGATGCCGATGATGTCGCCGGGATAAGCCTCCTCCACATGCGTGCGGTCCTGGGCCATGAAGATGGTGGCGTTGGAAAGGGTGACCTGTTTGCCGATGCGGGTCTGCAAGACCTTCATGCCGCGAGTGAATTTTCCCGAACAGATGCGCACGAAAGCGATGCGGTCGCGATGGGCAGGGTCCATGTTGGCCTGGATCTTAAAGGCAAAACCGCTGAATGAGGGTTCCTCCGGCTCGACCAGCCGCGTGGTGGTGAGGCGTGGGCGGGGCGTGGGCGCCATCTCGACAAAGGCGTCGAGCAGTTCCCGCACCCCGAAATTATTGATCGCGCTACCGAAGAAGACCGGCGTCTGGCTGCCCTTGAGGTAGGCTTCCAGCTCGAACGGATTGGCCGCCCCTTCGAGCAGGGCCACGTCCTCCCGCAATTCATCGGCCTGGCTACCCAGTATGTCATCCAACTGGGGATCGGCCAGATCGGTGACCAGGATGCCTTCCTGGTAACGGGTTTGCCCCCCGGGGGTGAAAAGATAGAGCTGATTCTGGTAGCGATTGTAAACCCCGCGAAACCGTTTGCCCATGCCGATGGGCCAGGATAGGGGGGCACATTCGATTTGAAGCTTGTCTTCGATATCCGAAAGGATATCCAGCGGCGCCATGCCGTCGCGGTCCAGCTTGTTAATGAAGGTCATGATGGGCGTGTTGCGCATGCGGCACACCTCCATGAGCTTCTCCGTCTGGGGTTCGACGCCTTTGGCGCTGTCGATCACCATCAGGGCACTGTCTACGGCGGTGAGGACCCGGTAGGTATCCTCGGAGAAGTCCTGGTGACCGGGTGTGTCCAACAGATTGACCTCGTACCCGTTATAGTTGAATTTCATCACCGAGGTGGTTACCGAGATTCCGCGTTCCTTCTCGATGGCCATCCAGTCGCTGGTGGCGTATCGTCCGGCGCGCTTGGCTTTGACGGCACCCGCCATCTGGATGGCACCACCGAAGAGCAGCAATTTTTCGGTAAGGGTGGTCTTTCCCGCATCCGGGTGGCTGATGATGCCAAACGTGCGTCGTTTCCGGAGTTCCTTTAAAAAGTGACTATCCATCATGCTTGATTTTTTCCTCTGCGCCAAAAAAACAGGCCGCGAAAGGCCTGTGGCGCGCTACACATCAATACGACCGGTTTGCCGGTCTCTTGTATCCTTCTCCGTCGCCTTATGGCCGGCCGTCAGGTCGCTTCAACGCCGGCTGCCCATACATCCTTCGGCAATCGCCGCAGGCCGGCGAGCGAACGTACCAGCCGGTCGGCCAACCGGGGATCGGGGCCCACCCCCTGAATCATTCCGTTGGCTTCAATCTCCTGAATAAATACATCGACAAAAGCTTTGTTGAAATTGCCATCGCAGCCGTCCCGGAGCACTTGGCAGGCTACGGCTGCCGACTGCCCCTTCTGGTAGATCCGATCGGTGGTAACGGCGTCAAAACAGTCGGCAATGCTGACGATTTTCGCTCCGGGCGGAATTTCCTCGGCATTCAGACCAAACGGATATCCCTGGCCGTCTTCGCGTTCATGGTGAAAGAGGACGAAGTCCACCACCGGTTCCAGGAAGGGGACGGGTTTAAGCAGGGCCGCCCCGATCAAGGGGTGGCAGCGGACTTCCTGCCGGAGCTCGCTGGAGAGCTGCGTTTCGCGATTGGCCAGAATTTGGTCGCTCATGGCCAGTTTGCCCACATCGTGAAAAAGCCCACCCAATCCAATATGGCGAATGCCTTCGGGCGAAAAACCGAGCCGTTGGGCCAATCGTATGGCATACAGCGCTACCCGGCCGCCATGGGCTTGGGTATATAAATCCTTTCTACCCAGGGCGGCCGATATCTCATCCAGACGCTGGAAGTGCTGTTCGTATGCGGTTCGGTAATACATATTGTCATATTGCATGGGAATTACCCGCTATTTCCCCCTATCCCCGCATGTCGACCGACACGGCCTTGGTGCTTTGCGGGGCCTCAATCCCAATCTCAAGGTTGCCGAGACACTGACGCTCGATGTGGCAAGTTGAAATGGTGAAGGAAACAAGTGCTACCTTACCGTATTCCTGGAGGGGACCTTTTGGGTTACGCGTTTCGTCTTCTGTTAAACGGCGTTTACTATAAGGCAGGTGAAAAATGGTGTCAAACAGAAACCCCTCGATCCTCGCGACGGCGGTCGAGGCGCTTGAAGACGGCCAGCGTCTGCCGGCGGGTCTCCTCCAGATCACCGCTGTTATCGATGATAACGGTGGCCAGCCGGCGCTTCTTCTCGATGGGCATCTGGGCGTGGATGCGGGCCATGGCCGCAGGGGCATCGATTTCGTCCCGACGGATGAGCCGCTCGACTTGCAGCGCTTCCGGTACATAGACCAGGATCACTTCAGCCAGCGGGATTTCCGTACGCGTTTCGAAGAGCAGCGGGATGTCGAGGATGACAACCGCATCGGGGGCCGTTTTCGTGGCGTGTCCGATTTGGGTCTGGATCTCTTGGTAGACATGGGGATGCACAATGGCATCCAGGCGCGCTTTCTTGGCAGGGGCGTTGAAAATGATATCCCCCAGGTACTTGCGATTAATGGTGCCATCGGGGAGTAAGACGGTATCGCCAAAAACTCGAACGATTTCCCGATAGGCCGGCGCCCCGATGCGAACTACGTCTCTGGCGATTTTATCCGCATCAATGATGATCGCGCCGGCATCGCGAAAAATTCGGGAAACGGTCGATTTCCCGCTGGCGATACCTCCGGTAAGACCGGCAATGATCACGAGATGCCCCTTCTGACACGGATTGCCCACCCGGTCCCTGAAATGCGACTCTTTACGAATCCATCAAAGTTATTTAACAGTAACGACGGGGCAGGGCGCCTTGACGATCACGTATTGGGCATTTGAGCCGAATAGCAATTTGCCCACTTTTGAACGTCGTTTGATGCCGATGATAATTTCATCCACCGACTGCTCTTTGGCAAAATCGATCAGGTCTTCACCCGGACTCATTCCCCGCACCAGAAGTTTGGCTTCGCACGGAACATCCGCTTCCTCCAACAGGCTCCGGGCAAATTCGAGATTTTCGTTGGCATGCTCGACTTCTGTTGCATGGGTGGCACTACCGCCCATCAAAGAGGCCACCACAAACACCTTGGCGTTGAAGGCAGCGGCATGTTGTTTGGCCAGGGCCAGTGCATCCTTTGCCGAGTTTGACCCATCATAGCCGACCAGAATCTTCATTAAATACTCCTTTAATCATATCAGCGACATTTACCACCACAGCGGTGAACTGTCGGCCGTCGTCCCGGTGCAGGCGTCGAGGTACTAAACATGACGGATTCGTAAAAAGCCCGATATCCGCGTTACGCTTCATCCCTCGTCACTGCGGCGTACGCTAAGTACGCCTCATTCCTTAAGGATTCGCAAGCCTTGATCTCGGGCTTTTTACGAATCCGTCGGAAATGCGACTTTTTACGCGTCCATCAAACATGGGCACGGCTCGTTTTTTTGAAAAATGTCCAAAACATGTTTGGACCCGTCTGTCAAGCGAACACTTGTTTACGTGCTTTCACCCCTTTTCAGCGAATACTTTTCAAGCGTTCCCTGCGGCTGACGATTTCGCTGATGCGAATGCCATATTTCTCTTTTTCCACCACGACGAACCCCTTGGCAATCAGGGTTTCGTTGATCAGGATATCCACCGGTTCGCCCTCCATCTGCTCCATCTCGACCACGGATCCCGGTCCGAGGCGAAGCACATCGTTGATCCGCCGCTTGGTGTGCCCCAATTCAACGGTGACCTGTAGCGGAATATCCATGACGAGCCCCAGGTTTTTAAACGGATCCGCTTCCACCTGGGCAATATCGGTTTCTATGGGAGACGACGCGTCGGTTTCGCTGCCGGTCGTTTTCTCTGTCTCGGTCTCATCCTCAGTCTTCTTTTCACCGGGGAGCTGATCCATTTTGACGCCGGCTTCGACGATGATGACACTGCCTTTGTGAGAGAAGAGAAAACGGCTGGTCTTGATGACATTGGTGGGGCTGACGCGGAAATCGCGACCGTTGGTGATCGATGGGGTCGACAGCACACAGGAGAGGCCGGCATCGACGAAATTGGACTTCAGATTGCCACCGATGATATTGCTGATTTCGCGGATAACATCATAGACTTCCTCTTCATTCTCGATCTCTTCCGGCTCCATGCCAAGCATGGCGGCGGTCATTTGACGGGCGAAATCGTCATTGACCTGGATGTTGAAGAGTCCGTCCACTTCACCGGCAAAGGTGACCGATCCGACGGTGCGCAGCTCTTCGATAAATCCCTCGGGGACCTCCTGGATGGCCTCCACTTCCATATCGAGCATGGTGTAGAAAACATCAATGACCGAGTTGATGATGGAGGCTTTGATATCCACACCGGCAATCCGCTCCATGATGACATCACTGGAGAGATCACTCATGATGTCTTCCTTGGCGCCGATCTCTTCCTTGACGCACAATTCGATGACGACCAGGTGCTCGTTGTGGTGGAACGTGAATTTTTGAGGGGGCGCGATCCCCGCCGGATCGATCTTGAAATCGCCTCCCGAAGTGATCGACGGGGTCGATATCACGCATGCCAGCCCGGAATCGAGGAATTCGGTTTTCAGATTGCCGGCCACGATATTGGCCAGTTCGCCGATCACGTCTTTAATCTCTTCGTTACTTTGGATGTCATCCACTTCCATGCCCAGCATGCTGCGGTGAGCATGCGTGAAAAGGCCTCGGAGAGCTGAAAGCTCATTACGCCAACCACTTCCCCGGCGAAATGAATCGCGCCCACCATGCGGTTTTTATCGAGCTCGGCGGGTTGGGCCTCATCCACAACCTCCAGAGGCAATCCCGCCATGGCATCAAACGTCTCCATGATGGTGGTGGTTATGGATTGACGTATGCTGTCGTCGGTGATCTTTTCCATCGAAATCCTATGGGGCTCGTCGTTAACGGTCGTCCCCATCTTAAAAGGGATTTCCCATTTTTGTCAATCATTTACAAAAAAAGGCCCGGGTACCAGACCCGGGCCTTTGAACGACATGCATCAATAATTCAATTTAGAACAAACCGCTGACCTTTCCGGTTTCCGGATCGACGTCAATGCGGCGGAAGGCCGGGTTGGAACCGGTTCCAGGCATCAGGCTGATGGTACCGGCGCAGGGGCAGAGGAACTTGGCACCCGAGTAGATGAGTACGTCACGGATGGGCAGCCGCCATCCCTTGGGCACGCCCTTCTTGACCGGGTCGTGGGACAGGGAGAGGTGGGTCTTGACCATCATGGTAGCGAAGTCGGCGTACTTGGGATCGTTTTCCAGCATCTCGGCCTTGGCGTTGGCTTCCGGAGCCCAATCCACGCCGTCGGCGCCGTAGACTTCCTTGGCGATGAGATCGACGCGGTCGCGCAGTTTCATCTCCAGCGGATAGAGGAATTTGAAGTCGTTGCCCTCTTCACAGGCGTCGATAACGGCATCGGCGAATTCCAGGGCGCCTTCGCCGCCTTTTTCCCAGTGCTTGGACTCGGCGCAACGGGCACCGGCGGCTTCGGCGGCCTTGCGAACGATCTCGCACTCAGCGTCGGTGTCGGTGTAGAACCGGTTGATACAGACCACCGGGTTGATGCCAGACTTACGAATGACACCGATCATGTGGACCATGTTCTCAATACCCTTTTCCACCAGTCCCAGATTTTCCTTGGTGTAGGCGTCGTCAAGGGCTTTACCCGCGACAACCTTGGGACCGCCGCCGTGCATCTTCAGGGCGCGGATCGTGGAGGTCAAGATGGAGACGTGGGGTTTGAGGCCGGAGAAGCGGCATTTCACGTTCCAGAACTTCTCGAAGCCGATGTCAGCGGCGAAGCCGGACTCGGTGACATGGTAATCCCACAGCTTGAGGCCGACGCGGTCGGCGATGATGGAGCTCTGACCCACGGCGATGTTGGCGAAGGGACCGGCGTGCACCAGGCAGGGCTGGTATTCGGCGGTGCTCATCAGGGTCGGGTTGATCGTGTTGCGCATGAAGGCGGCCATGGCGTTGCCGACTTCGAGATCACCACAGGTAACCGGTTTGCCGCTCTTGTCGAAGGCCACGGTGATTTTGTTGATGCGGTCTTTCAGGTCGGCCAGGTCGGTGGCCACGGCCAGGATGGCCATCAGCTCCGAACCCACGGCAATGCCGAACTTGCTCTGCATCGTGAAACCATCCGTACGACCACCAAGGCCGATGACGATGTTGCGCAGGGCCTGGGCGCAGAAGTCGATGATCCAGCCCATCTCCACGCGGGTGGGATCGATGTCCAGGCGGCGCATGCCGGTGAGGCGGGCCAGCTGTTCGTCATTGTAGTTGCGCTCATGCTGCATACGGGCCGTCATGGCGACCATGCCCAGGTTGTGCGCGTTCATGATGTCGTTGATGTCGCCGGTGAGACCCAGGGAGAACTCGGTCATGGGGATCAGCAGAGAGTTGCCGCCGCCGGCTGCCGTGCCTTTTACGTTCATGGTGGGGCCGCCGGAAGGCTGACGCAGCGCCGCCGACGTGTTTACCACGGGCTCCCAGACCTTCCATCAATCCCAGTGAGGTGGTGCTTTTGCCTTCGCCCAAGGGAGTCGGGGTGATGGCGGTCACTTCGATGTATTTTCCATCCGGTTTGTCTTTCAGGCGGTCGATGATCTTCAGAAAATCCAGCTTTGACAGACGGCCCATGGCCAGCATTTCTTCTTTTTCCAGACCCAGCTTTTCACACCAGGCTTCGGGCATGGGCATGTTTTTTTCCGCTTCCTCGGAAATCTGCCAGTCCGCCATTTTAGTCGCATCGTATGCCATCTATCCAACCTCCTTTAATTGTGATTAACGAAGAGGGCACTGATGATTCCCCATCAGGCACCATTGTATTGACGGGTCTATTAAGTAAATTCGTAATCGGATTGATGCTGAGATTAGAATGATCGAAATTTCCCCGGGACCCGGGAAAACGCGGCTAATCTAACACGCCTTAGCGGATTTGGCAAGCCTTATGTGTCGAGGCCGGAAGGGACTTGTCAATGCAAATAACCCATTGAAAATAAAGCTTAAGCTTATTTTATAGAAGGGGCATTAAACCGGTGATGAAAGCTGGCCGGGGCTTTGCCGAAACCTTCAGCCCTGCAGCTGGTAAAGTCGATAATAGTAGCCCTTTTGAGCCATCAGGGTCGTATGGTCGCCCCGTTCCACCAAACAGCCGCCATTTAACACAACGATCTGGTCGGCGCTGCGTGCGGTGGTGAGGCGGTGGGCCACGACCACGCAGGTACGCCCCTGCATCAGGTTGCCGATGGCGGCTTGCAGATGCATTTCGGTTTCCGAGTCCACATACGAGGTCGCCTCGTCGAGGATGATCACCTCCGGATCGGCGGAAAAGGCCCGGGCAACGGAGATCAACTGGCGTTCACCGCTGGAAAGCGAGGCACCGCCTTCGGTGATGGGGGTATCGAGTCCGTCGGGAAAGCGGCGCACGAGTTGGCGGCATCGCGAGGCGTCCAAAATTTCATCCTGACGTGCGGCGGAGATCCCGGGCGCGGCGAAGAAGAGATTGGATCTTAAGGTACCGGTGAAAAGAAACGGGTCCTGCATGACCAGGGCGATCCGTTTTCTTAAGGTTTCAGGTGCGATGTGGCGACAGTCGACGTCGTTGAAGCGCAGCCTGCCGCCGGTGGGGTCGTAGAAGCGGACCAACAGATTGACCAGTGAGGTCTTGCCCGATCCGGTGGCGCCGACGATGGCCACGGTCTGCCCGGCGGCGATGGTCAGGTTGATCGATTTGAGGACCGGCTCGTTGGGCGTGTAGGCCAGGCTGACATTCTCGAAGCGGATGGTTTCCAGCGGGCCCGCAGGCGTCTTGCCACCGCTTTGCAGGGTGGCGGCCGAAGGCCGGTCGAGAAGTAGAAAAATGCGTTCGGCCGAGGCCATGGCGTTTTGCAGGATGTTGTATTTTTCCGCCAGATCACGGATGGGCCGGAAGAACATGCGCATATAGCCAGAAAGGCCGCCAGGACGCCGATGCTCATGGTCTGGCCGATGACGTGGCTGCCGCCCACGTAAATGACGATGGCGATGGCGGTTACCCCCAGCATTTCGATCACCGGCATGAAAACGGCGAAGATATTGATCTGGCGCATGCCGGCCAGGTAGTTGGCATGGTTGAGACGGGCAAAGGCGGCGGCGTTGTCCGGGGTGCGCCGAAAGGTCTGGATGACCTTGATGCCGCCGATGGTCTCTGAGAAACGGGTGTTGATCTCGGCTACTTTGTTGCGCAGTTCGCGAAAGACATCGCGCACCTGGCTGGAAAAAACGAAGGCCGTCAGCCCGACGAGGGGCAGCACGAGAAATGACAGCAGCGCCAGGCGAACATCCATGGCCACCAGCACCACGCGATGCCCACCAAGAGGAAGAGATCCTTGAAGACCATGGAGATGACGTTGGTGAAGAGTTCGTGCATGTTGGAGATGTCATTGGTTACCCGGGTGACCAGGCGCGCCACGGGGTGGCGGGTGAAAAAGCCCAGCGGCATGGCCTGGATATGGCGGTAGAGGGTCATGCGCAGGTCGTGCATGATACGGTTGCCGGCGATTTCCATGATCAGGTTCTGCACGAAGGTGCAGATGAAAATCAGCAGTACTACGGCCAGAAAGAGCAGGCTGATGCGGGTCAGTCCCGACAGGTCGGCGTGCCGCAACGCGGCTAGATCGGCGGCCGGCAGGCGATCCAGATCTTCCAGGCGGATGCTGGCCTGGTTGCCCTTGCGATCGAACCACTGGGGGTTGCGGGCCACGACGGCCGCCGCCCGGGAATCGTGCATGTCCACCCAGAAGCGCTGTTTGCCGGGTGCCTTCGCATCCGTGTGAATCCGTGCTTTGGGAACGATCTGGCGGTCGATGATCTCCTTGGTGATATAGGGAACCGAGAGTTCCAGCAAGGTGATGGTCACCACCAACAGCACCGACAGCACCAGCCGCAGGCGGTGGGGGCGGATATAGGGCAGAATCCGCCGCAGCAGCTTCAGGTCGTAGGGCTTGCCCAGCCGCTGCTCCTCGTCATAGCCGTAGTCAAAGCGCATCTTCCAGCTCCTGCAGACGGTAGGTGCGGGCGTAGTAGGCATTTTCGGCCATCATTTGCGCATGCGTGCCGATGGCCTGGATATGGCCGTCTTCCATCAGGACGATGCGGTCGGCCTTGCGCACGGCCGACAGGCGGTGGGAGACGATCATCACCGTTTTTTCACCGGCCATGGCCTCCAGGGTGCCGACAATGCGGGTCGCCGTGCGGGTATCCACCTGGCTGACCGGGTCGTCGAGGATCAGGATGGGCGTATCGCCCAGAAAGGCCCGGGCCAGGGCCACGCGCTGTTTCTGGCCGCCGGAAAGGATCACGCCTTTTTCTCCGACGATGGTGTCGAAGCCGCCCGGCAGTTCGGCGATGGTGGTATCCAGGGCGGCCATCCGGGTGGCGTGCGCCAGCCGGGCATCGTCGATGGTCGTGTCGCCAAAGGTGATATTCTCGCGGATCGTGCCGGCAAACAGAAACGGTTCCTGGGGCGCCATGGAGATCAAGGCCCGCAGGTCGTCGATCTTGAGATCGCGCAGGTCCCTGCCATCGATGCGGATGGCACCTTCATCGACATCGTAAAGGCGCAGAATGAGCTGCAAGAGCGCGGTCTTGCCGGCACCCGGCGGACCGACGATGCCGATGGTCTCGCCCTTTTCGACCGTCAGCCGAATCCCGTCCAGGACCTTGCCCCGCGCGGGATCGAAGGCGAAACCGACATCGTCTATGGTCAGGCGGTCCCGGAAGGCATCGAGGGGCGCGGCGTCGATCCGTTCGATGAGCTCCGGCTGCGTGCTCAGGATGCCGTCCAAACGATCCAGGGAGGCTCTTCCGCGCTGGATCAGGTTGGTCACCCATCCCAGGGCCATCATGGGCCAGGTGAGCAGTCCCAGGTAGCTGATGAAGGCCACGAAATCGCCGGGGGTGATGCGGTTGAAGATCGTCTGGCGGCCGCCTTGGAAGAGCACGATGGCCATGCTGATGTTGGTGAGCAAAATCATCAGCGGGAAGAACGCGCCGGTGATCTTGACCAGGTCGATGTTCTCTTGGACGTAGGTTTCGGAGTAGGTTTCGATCGCCTTGGCTTCGGCCGCCTGGGCGTTGTAGGCCATCACCACGCGGATGCCGGCGAAGCGTTCGCGCACCGCCTCGGTCAATTCGCTGAAGGCCGCCTGCACGCGTTTGTAGCGCCGGTGCATGAGCCGGCCGAAGTATCGGCTGCCCAAGACGATCAGGGGCATGGGCAAGAGGACATAAACGGTCAGCTCCAGGTTGATGTAGACCATGAAGCCGATGGCCGCCGATCCCAGGAAAACCGCATCGTTCAGGGCCACCAGGCCCATCCCCGAGGCCATGCGCACCTGCTGGATGTCGTTGGTGGCGTGGGCCATGAGATCACCGGTGCGCACACGGTCGAAGTAGGCCGGCGAAAGCACCTGGATATGCTGAAAGAGACGGTTGCGCAGGGCTTCCTCGGTTTTGCGGGCCGTGCCCAACAGACAGCGGCGCCAGAAAAAACGGAAAAAGCCGATGAAAAGGCTCAGGGCCAGGATCATGCCGGCATAGCGCAACAGCCCGTCCGGGTCCACCCGCATCAGGGTCAGGTCGTCCACGACCCATTTGATCACCCGGGGGATGAATAGCTGCAACAGATCCACGATGATCAGGCACGCAAGGCCAACCAGGATCGTGGCGCGATTGGCCATAAGATAGGGTTGGATCAGCTTGAAGGGTTTCATCAGGTCACGTTGGGGGTGAGATTCAAGGCATGCAGCCGGCATCCGGCAGCTTGCCAGGTTATCAGGTTCAAGGCGGCGTAGTCCTGATCGAGGCGGAAGAGATGGGGCACCGGCATGCCCAACAGGTGACAGAGCAGCACCCGGTTGACCCCCGCATGGGCCACCACCAGCAGATCGCCGTCCAATCGGGCCGTCAGGGTATCGAAGGCTTGAGCGATGCGGCTTTCGAGGTCGACGAAACTTTCCCCGCCGGGGGGGCGAAATCCGTCGATGGCCTGGCCGCGCTGCTGGAAAAGATCGGGCCAGCGGGCCTTGACGTCACCAAAGGCCAAACCGTCCCACGCGCCCAGGTTGATCTCCCGCCAGGCGGGGTCCGGCAGAACCGGTACCTGGCGGTCGGCGGCGACGATCCGGGCCGTTTCCAGGCAGCGCGAGAGATCGCTGCAGACCACCTGTGAGAAGGCGATCCCGGCCAGGTGCCGGTGCCAATAGGCTGCCTGGGCCCGCCCGCGCGGACTCAAGGGCAAGTCGATCTGGCCGATGAAGTATTTCTCCTTTGCCGGTGTTTCGATCTCACCGTGCCGAAGCAAGAGAATTCTCTTCTCATCCTTCTTCGCGGCCCATGCTTCAAGCGGGTTTCCCATCATGGCCTTTCGATAAGGGCGTCGGATAGCATGCGGTCCATCGCCACGCCGGTGATGCGGGTGATTTTGGTTTCCACGGCCTGCGCCGCCTGTTTGCGGCGCAGGATGTTGGCGACGGCCGTCGCGCTTTGGCCGTATTTGTCCAACTTTGCGTCAAAGCGCCGGGAGAGGTCGACGATGGTGGTGCCAGCCACCAGTTTGTCGGCCAGAAAAACCACCTGGGCCTCATCCAGGGGCGCCTTGGGATCGACGGCCAGATCCATGTGGCCGGCGACAATCTTGGCCAGATCGG
>NZ_BBCC01000034.1 GCF_001311845.1 Desulfosarcina cetonica JCM 12296
GCGAGGTGCCGGTCTACCGCCAGCCGCGCGTGACCATCCTGGCCACGGGCGATGAGCTGGTGGTGCCGGGTCGCCCCCTGCCCGAGGGAAAACTCTATGCCAGCAACCTGGTGATGCTCAACGCCTGGTGCCGGCGCTACGGCATGCAAACCCGCTTTTCCATTTTAAGCGACACACCGGAAACCATCGTCCAACGTCTGGCCGAGGCAGCGGCGGACAGCGATGCGATGATCACCAGCGGCGGTGCCTGGACCGGCGAACGCGATTTTGTTGCCGAAGCGTTATCTGCCTTGACGTGGCAGCGGGTTTTTCAATGGATTCGCATCGGCCCGGGCAAGGCCGCCGGATTCGGTTTATTGAAGGGCAAGCCGATCTTCCTGCTGCCGGGTGGACCGCCGTCCAACCTGACCGCTTTTTTGCAGATTGCGCTACCCGGCCTCTTGCGGCTCGGCGGGCACCATCAAACGGCCCTACCCCAAATGAAGGTTCGTCTGGACCAATCGGTCTCCTGCCGGGATGTCGATTGGACCGAATTTGTCTATGGGACCTTCGACGACGATGACGGACAACCCGTCTTTAGGCCGCTCAAGGGATCCAGCCGCCTGAAATCCCTGGCCCTGGCCCAGGGGGTCATCGCCATTCCCGAGGGCGTCAAAACCCTGCCCGCCGGTTCCATGATTGCCGCCCAAATGCTTTTTTAGCCAAACACGCCAAGAAGGAAACCCATTTTGAGAAAAGAGACCGCCCACAGCCGGCAATTGCAGGCATTGTACGCCAAGGACGACTCACGCATTCAAGGAAAACCGGGATGGGAGAAGTTTCCCCTTTTCTGGTTTCTCCTGTTTCTCTCCTACCGATGCACCAAGCGCTGCCCGTACTGCTATGCCTTCAACCAGGTGGGCGACGACAACGCCAGGGACATGGACGATCGGACCTTCTCACGGCTCCTGGAATGGATTCCGGCCGTGTGGCAGGCCAATAATATCAAGGTCAACATCATCAATTTTTGGGCGGCGAGCCCATGCTGTGGACCGACCGCATCAGGCGCGTCATGGACACCGTGGACGCACAGACCGACGGCATGCAGGGCCTGGTGAACACCAACGGGGATCTGGTGGACAAGGTGAACTGGGATGACCTTGCGGCCATTCAATGGATGTCCATCAACATCACCGATCTTACCATCGACGAGCTGGCGCGGCGCATGCGGGTGATTCAAGCGCGCTCCAACGTGATCAACCAGACCGTCGCCGTGACCCTGGATGAGAAAAACCTGGCACGAATTCTCGATATCGCCCGTTTCGCCATCGAAAACGGCTACCGCCTGCGCTACAACAAGAACCTGTTCGAGGGGCAAAACGCCGCTTACCACCGCCGTTTATTGAAAAGCTACCACGCCCTGTGCGATCTCCTGGAGGATTACGCGCAGCGCGGATTCGATGTGCACACCACCTTCATGCTCGACTTTTTGATTCCCCTGTGGGATCGGGAAGCATCGCCCTACCCCTGCGGCAAGCGCATCGCCACCGTATTCCCCGATGGATCGGTGGGCCCTTGCATCCGGGAGCATGCCTTTAAAAGCGGATCCATCTTCGACGAGGACCCGCTCTCCGCCATGCAGTGCGCAACCTACCATTATGAGGTGATCCAACCGGACATCCCCGAAGAATGCCACACCTGCGAAGTCAAAACCGCCTGCCAGGGCGGCTGTCCGCGCGACAAACTGCTGCTCACCGGCAACCGGGCGGGCAAGTCGATTTTCTGCGATGTGCATCGGGAGATCATTCCCCGGCTGCGGGCGATCGAGGCGCTCAAGCAACGTCCTGCGGCGGGTTGATCGCTTAGCGTATCATCTGGGCACGTGCAAGGACTGGAAGGACACCTGAGGGAGGTAGACTCGCTCAAACCGTTGCTCAACGAGTCGATCACTTTTGCAGCCGGTCCAAGGGGCTTTGGACAGCATCAAGATTCTTTTGCATCACGTGGGTATAGATTTCTGTGGTTTTGACATCCGCATGCCCCATCAATTCCTGAATCACGCGGATATTCACACCATTTTCAAGAAGGTGGTTTACCGGACAGTGTTTTGGGAATGGGAACGGTCCGATCCTTACCGCCCTTGCCCAGCCGGACATAGATCAATCCGATTCAAAACATGCTTGTACAAAAAGATGATTGCGTTTAAAGCTTGACGTTGAGTTGCAGCTAAAACCTGTCTATCGGTCGTTGCTCTGGGCGCCTTTTCCTTACTTTGCCATGCTGATTTTGATTCTCTCATTGAATTGTGGTCTCAGTCTGGAGCGTGAGCGTCGCTTATCGCCCGTCGCTCATCGGTTTTCTTTGTGATCTTTTTGGTATTTTGTTCTGTCTCAGGCATTTTTCCGATCCTGCTTCCCTGTTTGCTTGTGGCCGGTTGGGGGTGGCTTCATTCGGCGCCCATGGTGTATGTTTGAATATGCGGTATCGGTGTCAGTAGACACACACCTCGGGCTTCGTCGAAGCAACAACAAGTCGCTTAAGCGGAACCGGGCGTTACGGTGCCATTTTGAACGGATGACATTGATTGAAAACTCGGGGCTTTTTGGACATTCGGCAGTGCCTGCTCCCGGCCCCTCACCTTGCCGTTGAGCCCTTTTCTAATCACGTTTGACGTTAATAACGGAACGCGTTATTATAATTTCTATGATCAGATCCTTTAAATGTGAAAACACCGAAGCGCTGGCAAAAGGATATCGGGTAAAACAGTTCGTAAACATTGAAAAAGTTGCACGTCGCAAGCTTAGACAGCTTGAAATTGCAAATCGACTTGATGACTTACGGGTACCCCCAGGAAATCATCTTGAAGCGCTCAAAGGTAATCGTTCTGGTCAGTATAGCATTCGCATCAATGACCAGTGGAAGCTTTGCTTTCGCTGGTTAGATTCTGGTGCTGAAGAGGTTGAGATTGTAGATTACCATTGAGGAGTTATAATCATGAAAAAACTTGACCCAATTACGCCAGGTGAGATCTTATTGGAAGAATTCTTAAAACCTATGGGACTTAGTCAATATCGATTGGCTAAGGAAATCGGAGTTCCAGCCCAGCGTATCAGTGAAATTGTCACCGGTAAACGTTCCATTACGGCTGATACTGATCTGCGTCTTTGCCGATTCTTTGGCTTATCCAATGGTTACTGGCTCCGCGCCCAAGCCGCACATGATACAGAGGTTGCGGAGCAAACCCTTGCCTCGATACTAAAAAAAATCAAACCTTGGTCAGAACAAGTGGCTCAACAACACAGTTGAGCGGGACCGGGAGAAACCATGCGCTTTTGTTACCCTCACCTGTAAAGGCCCTTTTGTTTGTGACAATAATTCCTTTGTCACACATCTCCCGGCCGCTCGCTTCCGCGTTCTGCCTGTAAAGACCTTGACAAGTCGTACGTATTAGCGTACGCTGTCTGAAAAATACGTTGAGGTGACTTATGCCGACTTTATCAGCCACTGAGGCAAGATCGAAACTTTACCGTCTTATCGACCAAACCGCCTTGTCCCATGAACCAATTGTAATTACAAGTAAAAGAGGCAATGCTGTTCTGTTATCCGAGGACGATTGGCGGGCAATCCAAGAAACAATGTACCTGTTAAACATCCCAGGCATGCGCGAGTCAATTCGTGAAGGTTTGGCAACACCTGTTGAGGATTGCAAAGAGGAACTCGATTGGTAAATTACAAGGTCGTTTTTACAAAACAAGCACAAAAAGACGCGAAAAAATTATCCGCCTCCGGCCTCAAGACAAAGGCCGAAAATATTATCGAAATATTGCGGGAAAATCCTTATCAGACCCCTCCTTTCTATGAAAAACTTGTAGGCGATTTAGCTGGCGCATATTCCCGTCGTATAAACATTCAACACCGACTGGTCTATGAGGTTATCGAAGACCAAAAGATTGTAAAAGTTATCCGTATGTGGACACATTATGAATAGCAAGGCAGAACACACATATCAAGTCGTTTAGCACGGACTGCCTGAAGTTGGTGGTTTTTCAGTTTTATCGGCTTCGAATCGACAGCCGGTTAACTTGCCGAACCGCTTTGACGGGAAAAGAATTGCTAAAATGTTTGATTATACTTTTACACATTGGGCTACTTTCTTGACAGCTGCCTTTTTATTGAATCTATCTCCAGGGCCAGATATGGCCTTTATCCTTGGCCAAACAGCAAGAAGAGGCATCTCTTCCGGTTTTTCTGCTATGTTTGGTATTTGGTCTGGTGCATTTGTCCATGTCATTTTTGCGGCCCTCGGTTTATCCGCCATTTTAGCCACATCGGCTCTCGTCTTTTCGATAGTAAAATGGATAGGTGCTATCTATTTAATTTGGCTTGGAATACAAGCCATACGTTCTGAAGGAGTTTTAATATCTGCAGGAGAGCACACATCGTCAGAAGGTATGGCTAAAATATTCAAACAAGGTGTTTGGGTAGATGTACTAAATCCGAAAGTAGCTTTGTTTTTTCTTGCTTTTCTTCCACAATTTACTGTGGAAGGTGCTGGGCCAGTCAGTGCGCAATTATTCCTTCATGGTGTTCTTATCATTGTTGTGGCAGCCTTTGTCGAACCGCCTTTAATTCTTATTGGAGGCAAGTTAACCGCATATCTAAGTAATTCCAGAAAAGTATCGCGTTGGATGGATCGCGGACTAGGTGCTTTATTTATTGGTTTGGGTATCAAATTAGCAACAACTGATAAAATATAAACATAGTACAACCATCGCTTGCATGCGACAGCTAAAACGCCGCGCCTGAAGCGCCCGTTGTTAATAGAAAGGGAGGGGGTATCTATGGGGATAAGGTACAAGATAATTCCTGGGTATAGTGTGGTTGTCGTTGTGCAGGATGGCTATATAATCGATGAAAAAAAGATTTCCTTCTACAAAAAACTAATTGAAAACTCGGAGATCGAAAGTGGTTATGCATTTTTGGTGGACCACACCAATGCTAAAGGCGAGTTACTTAGTTCTGATGCGATACAACCTTTAGCGGAATTTAGCAAGCAAATGAAGACGATCTACAATCTGCACGGAAAGGCCGCAATTATTGCACCCCGTGACATCACCTACGGTTTAACAAGGATGTACCAGGCATATGCAGATGAGATAGAGGATAATAACCAAGTATTTCGTGATGCGCAAAAGGCTGTTGATTGGCTTGGCATCCCAATGTCAGTTCTTGAAGAAGTTAGAAACAGTAATGAAGAGGACTTAGATTAACTGATAACATCGGGGTACTGACATCATAAATATTTCGCAACAGAGTGTTTCCAGCTGACGTTACCCGCCGATCGTTCCTCGCTCTGAGCAACGCAGATGAAACATGTGTTAGGAATCGCGGTAAACGAATAGCATTTAAAGGGCGTTCGTTTAAGGAAGCAACATGAAAGAAGCCTTGATAATTCTATTTTTGTCTATAACATTAACTTCATGTGGAAAAATTGGCGCATTTTTTAGATCAACAGATCATTTTATTGAACTTGAATCAGATAATCGTATTTTATACGAAAATGATGCTTTGGATATCGCACTGCAAGTCGCACAAAATTTGGAATGTTCAGTTAAAAAAGTTGAAGAAGAACAGTATGGTTCGTTTAACAAACCGATTGCGATTTATGTGTGTGGTACCAAGGAAAATTTCGCTAAGTTCACCGGCTTGAATCAAAAAATCAAGGCGGCTGTTTTCAATGGGAAAATATTTCTATCGGCAAGCCTTAGAGAGCAACCCGAGCGGATTTCGACCCTGACAACCCATGAACTTTCGCATCTCCATCTTATTCAGCAGGTTGGAACCTCAAAATATGTCCACAATATCCCAAGCTGGTTCGTTGAAGGCTTGGCAGTTTTTGTTTCAAATGGTGGAGGTGCTGAAAATGCAAGTGAGGCAGATGCAGCGCATGCCATTCTGGATGGGGCTTGCTTCCATCCAGATAGCACCGGAAGCTTCTTATTTCCCAAAACCGCCAGTTCATATCATTTGAAACCACATATGTTCTATCGCCAATCAGCCATGTTTGTTCAGTTTCTAAAAGAATATGATTCTGAAAAATTCAAAAGACTACTGCAAGCTATCCAAAATGAGAACAATTTCCAAAATGCTTTGCACGCATCGTATGGAAAAGAAATTGACATTTATTGGACAGAATTTAAGGAAAACCTAACAAAGCAAATTAACTCGGGTGCTAATTCCGCTGCGCTTCATTAGCACAGGCTATTTGCAACGTTAACCGTCAGGCAAATTAAGCTTGCATAGCACCATGGTATGATATATTGTCATACTGGAGGTGATTTAAATGACAGCATCTAAAATTGCAATTACAATCGACGACAACACACTTAAACGTTTAGATACTCTCGTCAAATCAAAAATTTTTCCAAACCGCAGCAAAGCTATTCAGGAGGCTGTTGCTGAAAAATTAATGCGCCTTGAGAAAAGCCGTCTTGCCCAGGAGTGTGCTAAGCTAGATCCAAAATTCGAACAATTTTTAGCGGAGGAGGGCTTCTCATCGGAGTCGGAAGAATGGCCAGAATATTAAGGGGTGATATATACTGGGCGGATTTGAATCCAGTAATTGGTAGTGAACAGGGCGGATTACGCCCTGTTCTTATTTTAAGCCACAATGTTTTCAACGACAGATCTGGTACTGTCATTGCTGTGGCGATCACCAGCCAGCCACAAAAGGCTGGCTATCCGTTGACCATGGAACTATCGGATACCAAACTCCCCAAAAGGTCTTGGGTAAAGATCAGCCAGATTCGAACTCTTTCTACGAAACGGATACGCAGAAAAATAGCAAAGGCATCTGACGAAGAATTAGCTCTTATTATTGACGGTTTGAATGAAATAATTGGCGGTTAACCTTTGCTTTCAGGGCGACGGCAAAAAGCCGCCGCGCGTGAAGCTGGCGTTTGGGAAAGAATCGCGGTTAGCTTCTTTTCTGAATATAGGTCACGATTTTGCTTACGGGCAATGCGTCGCTGGAGGGACCACTGCGGATAAAAAATTCTTCTGATTTTGCCGTTTTCAGATATACCGGTTCGGCAGACCGACTGCATGAGACGACGCCGATCTGCTTGCCGTCCACATGGACGAGGTCAAAGATTAGATATTTATGCAACTCGGCCCCGATGTGTTGATTGATAAGGTTTTTGAAGTGTAGCCGGCACTTGTCATCGTTGGCGAAACCATCTGCATCCAGCCCCATGATATCACTGTCATCCGATATACCGAGGAGCAGGGTGCCGCCGTCGGTATTCATAAAGGCCACCACGGCTTTGAGCCAGGCAAGTTCGATCTCCTTGCCTGCTTTTTGAGTATGCAGATTCATGCGCATGGTGGATTTGAACTCGATTGTGCGTCCTTCACCTTTGGCGATCATCTGCCGGATGCTTTTTTCGGGGTGCCTGCTGTCGTATCGATCCTCGGACAGGTCGAACGATCGTCCATAGCGCCGGATCATGAAAAGGGCCACCGTGCCGGTCAACAATAAGACGATGGCACCGATGGTCCAGAGTTCTGCACGCCGGTGGCTTACGTCGCCGATGATGTCCAACTCCGGAACCATGACACTCACCCAGACCTTCCGGTTGGTACCCTCCATGGCTTGGAAGCCGCACCACCAAGTCTGCCTGTCATGGTTAACAAAAAAGACCTTACCCGATGGCAACTGCCTTTCCTCCCAGGAGGTAACCATTTTTCGGATCAGGAGATCGTTGACCTCACCCAGCGAAAGAAAGTCGGAAAACCCGCTTTCATTCGTGGGCACATAAATCTGTGCGTCGTTTCTGAAGACGAAAACGCGACTGTTCTTACTCGGGGCCATGCGTTGGATTTCACTGAACAGGTTATCCAGAAGAATATCGAAAGCCACAACGATTTGAGAATCCCCGTTATTGACGTTCCGTGCAATAGAGGCGGTAATGCCCACCACTTTACGATCGAAATAAATGTACGGCCGCGTCCAGAACACCCCTTCTCTCGCCAGGGCCGGAGAAAACCAGGGCCGGCTACGTGGGTCATAGGTGGAGGGTTGGGTCTCTTCAGAAATTTTATGACGGTCCGCAGCCCAATAACACAGGACGGATTGGTGTTGTCCCCCGATGTCCTTGGTCTTTTTTGTTCGCCATCCATCGCCATCGATGGACACATAATAGCTTTTTCCAAGGGTGTCGGCCACCGAAATACCATATAAAATGCGATCACGCTTCAGTAGGGGAAACAGAAGATCATTGAACGCATTCGTATGGGACATCGACAGTTTGCCCGAAGCGATCCAGTCGCCGATCACTTCAAGTGATTGGGTCATCGAATCGACCATGGACTCGAACTGGCGTACCGCACTCGCATTGGCATTGTTGATGTATTTTTGAGCGATATCCTCACGTGCACGGGATGAGAATAATGCCACTGCTCCAAGGACAGCGGCGGAAAGCAGCATCAGCACCAGCAAGAGATCTCTGGAAAAATGTCGACGTTTTGTTCGGGAAATGTACATGAATGTCCTGATCGCTTATCTTTCAAGGGCCGGCGAGGTGATGCCCAGCCCACCACACATGGCGGATATCCAGGTGCCGATAAAACCCTGCTCACGAATGACGACGATCGCATCGGCAATGGGAACCAGGAACGAAAGGGGCGTTCCTTTAAGCAGGGCGACCAGCAAAAAAGCGGCGCCGGCCGCGGCACTGAGGATACCGTCAATGATAGCGGCCTTGCGTTCAGTAATCAGTTTAACTCGCCGGTTCGGCCATTTCCGGATCAGCAATCAGGATACCTTGGCGGGCAGCAATCCATTTTTTTCCAGCTCTTTCATGACCGCCTCAACCACCTGGCCGACTGCCTTGCCAACGGTTTCCGGGTTGGTAAGCTGCGATTCACCCGCCCATAGCAGGGATTCGGTTTTTATGTCGTACAATCGGGTTTCTATCGTGATTTGCTCATTCTCCCAGGTGACGGACGGCCAGTGATCGTAAACCTGCGAATAACTGTAAAAACTGTAGTAGTCTGGATAATTCGGCAGTTCGTCACGGCTGAACACCTCCGTCTCATCATAAGCGACCGGATGCGTAATTAGGACGCTATCATTCCCATACTTCTCGATAATTTTGAGAATGGCCGCTTCATCCAGTTGGGCGCCATCTTGGATGGGTAGCACTTCGCTACTGGTCATCGCCTCAACGCCCTTGGCAGCGAACCAGTCCTTGAAATGCTTCTCAATATCAGTGTTGTGGTGTACTTGTCAGACGAATGCATTTTGATTCAATCAGGAACTCACGGGCGAGCATGCTTTTTGATCCACGACGATTTCACCGGTGTCGGCATCGGTCACCCAGACCCAAACGCTGGCGATGCGGGGCTGCTTGACGGCGGCAAAGCCCGATGCATTGTCGAAATCCATCCGTTTGCCTTTGATCCGATACCGTTTCCCGCTCTGGGCGTTGAAAGTATGTATATATCTATGAATTCACTGAAGATACCATACTTGATAGTATTTATTTTTCTGGTTCAAATCCTCACGCTTAGCAATATCTCCTCAGCCAACAATGATATAATTGCACTCAGTAAGACGGAGCTAATCTGGCTCGCTCAAAAACATAAGGTGCGTGTGAGGGTCGGTAATTGGCCGCCGTTTATGTTTTCAAAAGGTGAGTTCAAGGGAATATCAGTTGACTATATCGAACAGATATTCAAGCTGCATGGAATTGACTATCAGTATTTCTCAGACCGAGAAATTCCTTGGAATTCTGCATTAGAGGATATCAAAAAACACCAAGGAATTGACTTGCTCCTAACAGCAAAAATAACGGAAGGAAGAAAGGAATTTTTAAGTTTTAGCGATGAATACATTTTTCTTCCATGGGTTATTTTTACTCGAACAGACGCCCCTTTTGTTGGTGGATTAGATGACCTTGCTGGGAAAACTGTCAGCTGGCGGAAAGAAATAATTCACCTTAAAACCCAAACACCCTGTTCGCGGATACCGTGGTTATTGACAGGCCCGACTAAAAATGCTATCGGAGCGAGTAAATACTTAAAAATTAGGGTGGCAGAAGTCGCCTAAACTTTTACGTTAACCAAGATCGTTTGACCTTTTCCACGGAAAGGGCCGCTGAATCACCTTCCATGCAATAAAAAAAACGACACACCCGTTTGCCACAGCGGTGTTGCAAGGGTTTTTCCGGCACTACCCCGGGTGGCGTGCAGGACCCGCGCACTTCGATACTGGAAATGGACGAGCAGAGCGATCCATCAACCGGCAAACGGCAAACCACGTCTTTGTCGGACGCATTTTTTTTCATCATGTCCATGATCCGAGAAATTGTTATCGGGAACCGCAAATCGATCGTTCCCGGCTTCCGGCCAGGGTTTGCCGGGCGCAGCTTTTCAGGCACAACCGCCGCAGCGTTTTTTTCGACCGGCCGTCCGCGGGATGGAAATCGACCGCACACACCTTGCCGCTGCCTAGCAGCCGCAATAAGGTGGATTCGGTAATCTCGACGCAAATTCGGTTTCTATCGATGGGTTTCATGCGAATCGGGCTCCCCCGGGTTCGATTCAGTCGGTGGTTTTCCCACCGGCTTGTCTTGGAAACGGTCTGATATCAATCACGCGCTTTTGGTTGTTTTTTGCGTTCCGGGGGTGATTGGCGCAGCGGCAATTGGCACATTGGCCGTTGCAACGGCAATGCGGCGTCTTATCCAACGCGTGCACATGGCAGCCCTCGGGGGCCAATGCCAATGCGCGTCCGTTTTCGCCCTTAAACAGCAGACGGTCCACCGGTACCCGGCTGAGGCGGAACAGGCACTGAAAGGTACTGCAGCCGAAGGGGCACAGCTTGCGCAGTCCACCGGTATGGATCAGCACCTTTCCCTGACCGTCATATCTGTCGCTTAAAAGATTGATCAGTTCCCATGCCGAACTGCCGTCAAAATCCCCGCTGGGATTGACATGCAGCTCCCCATTGCTTTGCTTGTATTCGATCTTGAAATTGGCGCTCATGTGATTTCACCTTTGTTTTGATGAGAAACATCAGAAAAAACATTTCGACCTTTAATTCAACGTACCTTCGCCCGCGTCTTCCCCCCGAATCACCTGGGAAACCGCGCTGAGGCTCGAATTGGCCAGCATATGAACCTGTTTGTTGTGCTTTTTGCTCAGGTTCTTGACAATCGTGCAGGCTGCATGGCTGTTGCAATTGACCGGGCAAAGAACCATGTCGGCGCGCTTGAAACTCGATTCAAGGCTCTTGGCGCCTTTCTTGACGTAGCCGTCGTGGTAGTCGAAAAGGCCGCCACACCCCTCGATCAATTCGCGATAGAGAGATTCCATGCGCGTGATCCCGCCGACAATCAGCACCCGTTTGCGGCACAGATCAAAGGAAGGGCAGCTGGCATCGCAGCGGTTCATGGCCGCCATCTCGCCGATCACCGCCCGGCTTTCCTCCCTGAAATACCGTTCCCGTTCGTGCTGCCGGGCGACCTGGTCGGCAAGCCGACGGTTCCGGACCGTTTGCACGGACAGTTTTTCCATGGCATTCGCCAACCTGCGTTGAACGTCGCCATGCTCCGCCTTCAGCCTTTGATTGTCCTGCTCCAAGATCATGGCCCGTTGGTAGTGATTCTCTCCTGAAAGGGTTTCGCGCAGGTTTTGGTTCTCCGCTTCCACGCTTGCCAGCCGGCGTTGCAAGGCTTTGTGTTCCCGACGCGTCTCCTCCATGGTCTTCTGCAACGCGCGCCGGACCTCCGCATCTTTTTTCCGCTGCTGCTGCAACTGGGCCGCCTCCCGTGTTTTCAGCTCCAGCCGGCGGGTGAGTTTCAGACGCGCTTCGACCGTCCAGTGCATGGCCATGTGGATTTCACCAAAAATCTCCCGGTGACGTTCGACGGGCAGCGTCGGGTCGGTTGCCACAATCCATAGTGCCTCGGCCGCCTGGCCCGATTCCAGGGCAGCCTTGAAATGCGTCTGGAAAGGATCAACATCAGGCCGGTACAATTCCTGCGCTTCCCGGTTTCGACCGAGTTTCTGGTTCAACAACGCGTCGATCCGTCGCGAGAGACGATTCTCGCGTTCCATGGCAGCAACCATTTTCTCGTGCATATCGTAAGGAGAGTCATCTTTGTCAAAGAGGCCGGTCTTTTTCAGCAACTGTTTCTGTTCCGTTTGGGTCAGACACATGCCGGCAATCGGGCATTTGAAGAAATGCTTCACTTCCCAGCATCGCAAGCGTTGACGGCAATCCGTGTCGAGCACAATTCCCGCCCCCGACTGTTGAGCGGGTTCCTGGCAGCACTGGGTTTGAAAGGTCATCATGGTTTCCTCCTTACGGTTATTGGCACACACCTGCCCATTGATTCCATATGCATGAGAATCCGGTTGAGGCACTCGTGTAGTATGCCAAGATGTCTGGCCTTGTCGGAAAGACTGTTTCCTGATCTTCGCCATGCGACGCCTGCGCAAAAATAAGCGCCGCGTCAATGTGCGGGAAATAAAGGAGGGAAGTGGGCGCGAATAGACGTACAAACAGAATGGGTGTCAATGCCTTTTTGTCGATGTCCGGAACGCCACCGCTTCCTTCTCAACAAGGTCCACTGAACACCTTCACTGTTTGTCACGCAGACTCGGAGAGTGTGCTGAAAACCGTAAGGCCCTCACTCATAATTAGAATATTCTAACTTTTGTTGGATAGACTTACACCAGTCGAATTTGTTTGTCAACGCGTTTTTTGCAAGTGGGAAAGCCGGGTTGGAACTTACCAGTTAATCCTCGGAATCGTTCATGCTATCGACAACACGATGAAACTCGCACGTAAAATCATTGCCTTGGACCTTACATTCTTCCGGACGGTGTCCGTGTTTCCGATACGCCTCGAAAAACTTCAACCAGCTGTTACCCGTGCGCGGACAAACCTGAACAAACGCCATGAAATCCGCCAGCCGATTCAAGGTAGCCGTGCTGAGGGCATGCTCCATCTGGCACGCTTCGCTATCGGCCGTGGCCGGTTTGATGTTCAGGATGTCGGTCAGAAACTTGCGCAAGACCTCATGCCGCCGCCGCATCTCCTTGCCCACCTTCGCACCATCGCGTGTCAACTCGACATATTCATATTTTTCGTAATTGACCAGCCCCCGGCTGTTCAGCGTTTTCAGCATGCTGCTGACGGTAGGCATCTTAACGTCCATACGCTTGGCAATATCTTTGACCCGAACCACTTTTTTATCCTGGTCCAGATCGAAAATCGCTTCCAGATAATCCTCCATGACCGACGTCAGCTTCTTTTCAGAGGCCTCTTTTTTCACCGGCGCTACCATACATCGTCTCCTGAAGTAAGAAGATTCAAACTTATTTTTAGATACTGAATCTATGTGACCCGGGACCGGGTTGTCAAGCCTCATTTCCTTTTACGGGCAACTGCATGGGAAGGCGATGGACGGGGATAAGGGGTGTCACCGGCAGTAAAAACAAATCCTAATTACACGCTTTTTTTGCCTAAAAAAATGCCATTCAGATCGCCATCACGCAGGTCAGGTGAATGAAGGGGAAAGGATGACCATGGTCGAGTATACATGAATAAAAGGGGAAAATACTTGCGACCCAGAGAGGAAAACCAGGATCATGAAGCGTCCACCGGCCGCATCGGGTCGGCACGGGTCTCGAGCGTATGGATCCTTTTTTAGTATCGTTTGTAATAATAGTTTATTGCCAACAGCTTACATCGGCTGTTGCCAATGCTTCTTCCCGTATGGGGAACATTGGCATCATAATAGACACAGTCCCCCTCTTCCATGATATATGTTTTTCCGTCGTACACCAACTCGTGGGTTCCTTCCAACACAAACAGGAACTCTTCTCCTTCGTGCTGAAATGTCCCCTGTTCTTCAAAGGCCGGCTCGATGATATAGGGTTTCATGTTTTTTCCCACGATCCCCGTTGCCAGTGCCCGATAGCTGTACCCCTTCCCGCGGCGCCGGTCTGTTCGACCTGTCCCTCGCCGTTCTTAATGAATTCGATACGCGGATCTTCAAGCTTTTGAACTTTTTCACTGGTGAGCAGGTTAACATGAACGCCCAAGGCCCTGGCCAGTTTATCCAAGGTTGAGTAAGGCGGTGCTTTTTTGGAACGTTCTATCTTCGAAAGATAACCTTTCGTCAGCCCCGTCAGATCTTCTAGGTCCTGCAGTGTCAAGCCTTTTGTTTTGCGCAGCAGTTTGATGTTTTTACAAACAAGCTCACCGACCATAGTCCCCTTCCTTTTCCTTTTCTATTGGCTGTTAACTATGCAGGATTGCAACGGAACGTTTTTTCACTCTTATCATTTTGCCTAACAGGAAACAAGCCAAAAGTCGCTCGCCAACATTCAATGAAATCAACGACGCATTTATGCTTTCGGTCATTCCAGAAGGTCTGCCGGCTGTCAGGTATGGGCCAGCATACACCTTCGATCGGTGTCCCTGTTCAATCGTCATGACGATCATCGCTCAACGGAGAGACTTGCACAGTTGACATCATCCGGCGCAGGACCTCCGTGACCGCATCGGCGAATACAGACGAGTTGATCTCGGCATCCACGTTGACAATCTCGATCGCTGGATCCAGATGCTGCTTCAGTGTCTCAATAAATGCCCGATCCGCAAGGGGATTGTGCAATACCGCACCAGGACGGCTCATCGAGGAGAACCCCTGGTTGGGAATGAAAAACTTCACCAGTTCCGGCCGCTTGCACCGATTCAAGTGATCTGCTACCTGCTGGGCGATTATCTGCAGTTCCTCAACCGTGGTTCTCGCCTGGACCCGCATAGCATCCTGGATCAAAAGTTGCCGACACGCCAGTTGGCGCTTCATCCAGAGGGGGTCCTCCTGGTCCCGGCGCTCGATGGGACCACAGCCAATCATATCAAAACCGCTGGGCGCTATAATATAAGGTTTCCCCATCGTGATGCCAGCGTCGAACCGATCCAGGCCCAAAGCCCGGTTCCCGCCGAGAAGATACTCACTGAATCCTGCAGGAACCAGATCAATAAACGCCTCGAACCGTCCCTGGCGGATAAGGTCAAAAGCGGCCCGCTCGCCCATGCCGGTGGCGTGAAACGAAACCATATCGAATGCCGATTCCAGTCGTTCACGAATCAACTGTGCGGCAACATCGCAGAAACCGAATTCGGTAATGGCAATGGCGGGCTTTGGCGTATTATCGGAAAGATGTGACTCGGCCATGCCACAAATCGCCCCCACCCCGTTGACCACTAGGCGATTGACCATTGCATTTCGCCCCACCGTATCCACAACGCTATGCATGACCGTAATATCGCTCACACTGAAGAAGCTTGCCAGTCGCCCTGCGTAGGCCGGAATGGCGGAAGCCGGGGTGATCATCACCTTGGGAAGCCCGAAGGGAAGCATTTTTAACGCCGGCAAGCAAATCATCATTCCCGTCATACCGGTAACGGTGATGACGCCGTCTACTTGCCCGGCATGCTGCATCGTCCCTAGGTGTTGAGATAACCCCCTGGCCATCATGGAGGTCACCCGTTCACGATCGGCGCCTTGCAATGGAAGGATCTCATCCATGTGGGTCCTTCCCGCGATGGCCAGCTGGTGACGCGTGATATCAGGCTCGAGTTCGGGTGTGATGGCCCCATTGCCGATGCTGATGTCCACCAAAATGGATTCATGGCCACGGGCCTGGATCTCATTCATGGCCAGTTGTAGCGCGGGTTCCCGTTCGTCCAGCATTCCGATCAGGATGATTGCCATGATAGCGATGCGCCCCTTCTCCGTTACGCAAAAGTTTACCCGATAGACATTTTTGATTCTGACTGTGATCAGGCGAATCCGTTAATTTGATAAATACCAGATTATCCTTCGAAAAGGCCATCTTTTTTTTCGTAAACGGCAATACTTTTTCATTTTTAGATACTTTTATCATTGACATTGGTTTTCTCTGAAACATCCAAAACAACATATTTATATTTGTTTTTATTATATTTTTACACTCAATGATCTGATAATAATTATATACAGGTTGATATTTTATCCTAATTTGGAAATAATTTATGTTGACAGTTTGGAAACATAACTCTATAAATGAAGAAAATTCAGGTCATGAATATTAAAAACCGTTCTTCTTCAACCGATTCGAACCAAGAGGTCCTTTCAATGGCAAAAAAAATTATCATCATTGGCACCACCGACACCAAGGGCGAGCAGTTGATCATGCTACGGGATAAAATTGCCGCTTTGGGCCATCAGCCGCTGTTGATGGATCTCAGCATGGGCGGCCAAACCCGTTATCCCGCCGACATCCCACCGGATGAGGTTGCCGCGCTGTCGGGGAAAACGATGCAGGAGATTTTTGCTGCCGATGACCGTTCCGTAATCACCGAATGGATGACCCAGGGGGCCATTGCCAAGGTTCAGGCCCTTTTGGCGGAAAAATCCCTGGATGGCATCGTCGCTGTCGGTGGTATGAGCATTGCCTTGATTGGTGCCAGAATCATGGACCAGCTACCCTTCGGGATTCCCAAAGTCATTGGTACCACGGCGGCCATGCCGGTCTATGTCGCCAAATTGTTCGATGCGAATGACATCACGGTCATGCAGCTGATCATGGAGATTGCCGGCACCAATGATCTGATTCAAAACGCCATCTCCCAGGTGGCAGGTGCGATTTGCGGGATGGCCCAATCGTGCTTTGATCATCGAAGCCTATCATTGCCCAAACCTGCCATCGCCATCACCCAAATCGGTTTCTCAGACCAATGCGCCAAAAATGTGGAATGTCTTCTCCAGGAAAAAGGATATAGTGTTTTTCCCTTCCATGCCCAAGGCATCAGCGACCGCGCCATGGACAAATTGATCGGCCAGGGTTTTTTTGACGGTGTGATTGAAATTACACCCGCGGGACTGATCGAGGAGAAGTACAAGGGCAATCGCGCCGCTGGCTTTGACAGGCTAGATGCGGCCGGTGAGAGAGGCATTCCCCAGGTATGGGCGCTTGTTGCCTCAATTTGACCGGTGTGGGCCCGACGCGTTTCAACCGGGAGAAGTACCTGGCCTCTGGCAAGATCTGGCATATGGATGCCATCCGATCCATGACCCGCTTTCCCGAAGATGAATTACTCGAAGGCGCCCGTATGTATGCCGAGAAGATGAATGCCGCCAAGGGGCCGATTAAGCTGGTGGTTCCCCTCAAAGGGTGGTCCTCCATCGACAAGCCAGGAGATATCCTGCACGATCCGGAGCAGGATCAACTGTTCGTCAAGGAGCTGAAAAGCCGCCTCAACGCCGATATCATCGTAGAAGAGGTCGACTTCAACCTTGAAGAGATGGGGTATGCTCAGAAACTGGTATCCAGCCTGGAAGCATTCATGGGATAATACATTGATCTGACCGACGCAGGGATAAACAAAACGGACATGGGATATTGAGCGAAAGGGAAAGCCATGCGCAAGATAAAATTTGTCGACCAAACCATAAGGGATGCCCAGCAAAGTCTCTGGGCCTATTTGATGACCAATGAAATGCTCCTGCCCATTGCACCGACCATGGACGAGGTCGGCTATGAGGAAATCGCCACCATCGGCAGCATGGGGATCACCGTCCAGGTGCGCAATCTGATCGAAGATCCATGGGACCGGATTCGCAAACTGGCGCAATTGATCACCAAGACCCCCCTGCGCGGATCATATATGACGGCCAGCCTGGCCTCGTTTGATGTCGATACGCCACAGGACGCCATTGCCCTTTGGATCAAACGCATGGCGGCCAACGGGGTGGACAGCTTCTGGGTGTGCGACTACCAGACCGACATGGAACGGTTTTATAATTTTGCCAAATTGTCCCAGGATCTGGGCTGCAAGGTCTATCCGGCGCTGATGTACACCTACAGTCCGGTGCACGATAAGGACCACTGGATCAAAAAGACCCGCCTGATCGCGGAAATCAAGGACGTCGTCGACGGTATCATGATCGAAGACGCCGGGGGGGTGATCAATCCCGAACGCACGCGGGAACTGATCACTGCGGTCAAAGCCAACTGCGGCGATCTACCGGTTGAATTCCACTCGCATTGCAATGTCGGCATGGCGCCGCTTTGCTACCTCGAAGCGGTTAAAGCCGGCGCAGACACCCTGCACACGGCGGTTCCGGTGTTGGCCAATGGCACATCCTTGCCATCGATCACCAATATTTTGGCCAATACCCGGCACCTGGGATATACCGACGACATCAATGACGAAGCCCTTGAAGCGGTCTGCAAACACTTCGAAACCGTTGCCCAGGAAGCCGGTTTTCCTGTCGGTGTCCCCCAGGAATACAGTGAATACCACTTCGAGCATCAAATTCCCGGGGGCATGATGACCAACTTGAAACGCCAGCTGGGCGAGCTGAAAATCGAAGACCGTCTGGACGAGTTTATCCAGGAGGCGATCCAGGTGCGCAAGGACTTCGGCTATCCGGTGATGGCCACCCCGTTTTCGCAAATCGTCGGCGCCCAAGCCGTTGAGAACTGCATCGTCGGCGAACGCTACAAACGGATCCTCGATCAGTCCATCAAGTATATCAGCGGCCACTACGGTGAACCGCCGGGACCGATCGATTCTTCCCTGATGGAACGGATCAAATCCATTCCGGAAGCCAAGGCCATTTTGGCTTGGAAACCGGTCAACCGCTACAAGCCTCTCGAACAGCTGCGCGAGGAGGTGGGCCCGGACCTCTCCGATGACGAGTTCCTGCTACAACTCCTGATCCCGGGGGTGAATGCCAAAAAATTTGCCGAAAAAGTCGAGGCTGCTGAAAAGAAAAAAGCATCGGCACCGCCCAAACGGCCGGCACAACCGGCGGCCGGACAGGCTACAGGCGGCATGTCCATGAATTTCCCCATGCAATTTCTGGTGGACGTTGAAGGCGAGGAATTCAATGTGACGGTGAGGGGGCTTGGCGGGGAAGATGGTGATGCCTCATCCGTGGCCGCTGCAGATGGTAATTCACCCAAACGCGGCGCGGCCGACGCCCCCGGAGCCGTCAAACCGAACATGGCCGGGTCGCTCGTTTCCATCAAGGTTTCACCGGCGCAAACGATTAACGCCGGCGATCCGCTGGCAACCTTAGAGGCCATGAAAATGCTCAGGGAAGTCAACGCCCCCCACGGCGGCGTCGTCAAGGAAATCTTTTTTGAAGAGGGCGACATGCTTGAATCCGATGACGTCCTGATGATCGTGGAGCCGACCCATGAATAAAATTCTCATCGCCAACCGGGGCGAAATCGCCATCCGCGTCATGCGGGCCTGCAGGGAAGTGGGGATCAAGACCGTGGCCGTCTATTCCGAGGCGGATGAGAAGGCCCTGTTCACGAAGTACGCCGACGAAGCGTACCTGATTGGCCCCGCACCGGCCAGCAGAAGTTATCTGAATATCGACAAGCTCATTGAAACCGCCAAAACCTGTGGGGCTGACGGCATCCATCCCGGTTACGGATTCCTTGCCGAGAACAGTGGGTTTGCCGACCGATGTGAAAAGGAAGGCATCAAGTTCATCGGACCGTCGAGCCGCGTGCTCGATCTGATGGGCAACAAGATTGCCGCGCGCCATGAAATGCAGAAGGCGGGCACACCGATCGTCCCGGGAACGGACGATCCGACCGTTGACGATGACGAGGCCCTGCGCATCGCCGGCGAAATCGGCTATCCGGTAATCGTCAAACCGGCCGGCGGCGGCGGCGGCATCGGCATGAGCATTGTCCACAGCCAAAGCGAGCTCATCAAGGCCCTGGAGAACTCCCGCACCATCGCGTCCGCGGCGTTCAATCTGGCCGACGTGTATATCGAAAAGTACGTCACCCATCCGCGGCATATCGAAGTGCAGATTCTGGGTGATTCACATGGAAATGTTGTCCATTTGAACGAGCGCGAGTGTTCCATCCAGCGGCGTTATCAGAAAGTGGTGGAAGAAGCCCCCTCCCCTGCACTGACGCCCCAGCTCCGCCGGCAAATGGGTGAGGCGGCCGTAAAAGCGGCCCAATGGATAGGTTACGAGGGCGCGGGAACCATCGAGTTTATCTTCTCCGAAGGCGAGTTCTACTTCATGGAGATGAACACCCGTGTTCAGGTGGAGCACCCCGTGACCGAAATGGTGACCGGAATCGACATCGTCAAGGAGCAGATTCGCGTGGCCGCCGGAGAGCCGCTGAGTTTTACTCAGGACGACGTAAAGATAAACGGCTGGGCCATTGAATGCCGCATCAACGCGGAAGATCCCCTGGCCGACTTTGCGCCGGCGCCGGGCAAGGTAAAAAGCTACCGGTCGCCGGGAGGAACGGGTATCCGCGTGGACAGCGGCGTGTATGCCTCGTACACCATTCCTAGCGTTTACGACTCAATGATCTCCAAACTGATTGCCTGGGGCAGGGATCGGGACGAAGCCATCTCCCGGATGAAACGCGCCCTTTATGAATACATCATTACCGGCGTAAAAACGAACATCGATTTCCACAAAGCCATCATGGATCACCCGCGTTTCGTCGCCGGTGACATCGATACGCATTTCATTGAAAAGGAAAAATCGCTTTTCGACGACATGGTTGCGAAAACAGAGAGCGAAACGCCTCTGGCGGACAAATTGATTTCGTCTCAGGACAAGGCAAAAAAGGCCGCCCTGATCGCGGCTTCTACCGCAGCCGCCATTTTGCAGAAAAACGCCGCCGGTCAATAGCCCCCCTTGCAAGGTTAGGCTGGCGGAAACAAACGTCATGCAGATGGCCGACCATCCGTAAATTGACAAATGGAGGATTTATGAGCACGAGTGAAAGAAATATCTTTAACCCTGAGATGGAAACCCTGGACGTCGATGGACTGCGTGCATTGCACGAGGACCGGTTTTTGCGACAGGTTGAATATGTGTACAACCATTCGCCTCTCTACCGGGAAAAATTCGATCAGGCAGAGATTCAGCCGGATAAAATTAAAAATCTGGACGATATCGTCAAACTGCCCTTTACCGAAAAACACGAACTCCGCGAGGCTCAGCAGTCTTCACCCCCGGTTGGCCGGCATCGCGCCTGCTCCGAAGAACAGTTGTCGCGGGTTTACTCGTCCAGCGGCACCACCGGCGTGCGACCTATATCGGCTTGACGCATCATGACATCCATGACGTGCATGCCGAGGCAATCGCCAGAGTCTGCTGGATGGGCGGGGTAAGACCGCTGAGCAAGGTGGTCAATATCCCCACGGCGCCGTTCATTGCCGACACCTTCCGCGAAGGAATCGAAAGAACCGGGGCAACGAATATTCCCGTTGGATTCAATGTGGATCGCTGTATCGCTGCGTATCAATACCAGGGAGCGGATGCCCTGCATGGCACCGTTTCGTTCTGGTCCTATTTTCTGGATGAAGTGGAAAGAAAGGGCATCGATCCGAAATCCTTAGGCCTGCGGACCATCATCGGCGGTGCCGAGGGCGGCGCCAACCTGGTCCGATCCCGCATCGAGGAGGGTTTTGGCTGCACGGCCATCGAAGGCATGGGCATGGGGGAAATGAGCTGTGTCATTTGGGGTGAATGTGTCGAGGAACGCGGCCATGGCATGCATTACATCGCTCAAGGAAATGTGCATGTCGAACTGATCGATCCCATCACGCTCGAAAGCAAGACCATCCGCGAGGGCGCGGAAGGAGAATTGGTTTATTCGGCGCTGCATTCGCAGGCCATGCCGCTGCTGCGCTATCGGTCCAGAGACAATGTTCGCATACTGACAACGGACAAATGCACTTGCGGACGCACCGGCTTTCGTATCGAGGTGATCGGCCGGACCGACGACATGTTGACCATTCTTGGCGTGAATGTCTACCCCCTGGCGATCCGCGATGTGGTTTCGGCCATGAAACCGGAGGTCAGCGGTGCCATCGAAATTCAGCTCGAAAAACCCGGCCCGGTCGTCGAGCCGCCGCTGAAACTAAAAGTCGAAGTCGGTGAAAATCCCGGCGATCGAGAGGCTCTCAAAAAGAAGTTGGAAACCACCATCAGGGAGAAGCTGATCTTCAGGGCCAATGTTGAGCTGGTCGATGAGCTACCGAAATATCAGTACAAAACACAATTGATAAAAAAATTGTATGAATAGTTCTCAATCCGCAAAGGCCCACTGTGCGTGGGCCTTTGCGGATGCCCCGATCTTTGAACGGAAAATACGCATTAGCACCCAATATATGCCGCTTCCATTGACCAACGAAGAAAAAGAGATTTTTCAACTCGCCCGCCCCCACCTCCAGGTGATGAGCAACGAGCTGCACACCGTGGAAGTCGTCGGTTTTTGCCTTCGATTGATGCAATCCGTTGGTGGAGATAGGCATATCGTCATTCCGGCGGCCATCCTACACGATACGGGATGGGCCAAAATACCGGAAAAAGTATCCCAAAAAATTCGGATCCCCGACGGTGAAAAGGAATCCATAAAGGTCCATGAAGAGATCAGCGCGCTGATAGCCGAATTAATCTTGAGGGATGTGAATTATGACCGTGCCTATATCGATGAAATTATCGCCATCATCATTGGTCACGATAGTCGTAGACAGCCCCTGTCGTTAAATGACAAAATTGTGAAGGACGGAGACAAGTTATCCCGTTTTTCGAAAAGATTCCTGCCAATATGGCCGCAGTGGGGAGACGGCGCAGAAGCAAAAGACCTTTTTGGTGCGTTATCGCATGGTGTAAAAAACTGGTTCTTTCTATCTGATTCAAGAAAAATGGCCACCCATGAACTCCGTCACCGCATGGCGGAAAGCCGTTCCCGTCTAGAAAATTTATAATTTTACCACCTCATGGCGATTTTACGTTTAAACCGGCGTCACTTTTTTCGAATTCCCCTTTTTCCACGAATTCTTTAATCATCCTGAGAAAGGTCAAGGCGGCTTGTGACAAATTACTGCGTTTCAGATAAGCAACGCCGTATTCAATCGTCGGTGTAAAATCCAAAACACGGACTTCCTTTAGCAAGCCGGCAGCCAACTCCTTCAATACGACATCCCTGCAAAAAAAAGTGACCCCTTCGTCAGCACAGGTGAAATCTTTTATAAACGGGATACTGGATGATTCCATCACAATCTTCGGCGTCACTCCGACTTCTTTCAATCGGCTAATGATAATCTCCCGGGAGGCCGATCCGTTAGTCGGAACAATCAATGGAATCTCATTCAGCTCGTGGGCGGAAATAATGTCCTTGGGCGATAAACGGCTGTTTTTCGCGGCAACCAGGACAATATCTTTCCTTCCCATGTAGCGCATCTTCATTCTTTTGTCGTTGGGATCGTACTGAGCAATGACCAACTCATTTTTATTGTTTAGCAGCCTCTCAAGCATATCTTTTGAAGGCCCGCGATCGACAACGAGCTTGATGCCTGGATAAATGGATTTAAAGGCTTTGATCAGCATCGGAATCACATAAATATTGGCCGTCTCCGAGCAACCTAGCCTCAAAATCCCATCTTTATTCTCACCAATGTTCATGATGAATGCTTCCAAATTTTCGAGTTGCTCGAAAATGCTACGCACTCTTTCATGAACTTTACTGCCGGCATCCGTCAGCCGCATTGTATTTCCAGATCTTACGATTAGTCTAACACCTGTATTTTCCTCCAGATTCTTAATTTGCAAGGTGACCGCCGCCGGTGACACACAAAGATCGGCAGCAGCTTTGGTAATACTTCTGAATTTAGCCGCCGTATTGAAGTACCTCAACTGGTTCAGATTCAAATTCAAAATACCAACTATCTGATGTTGTGTCAGCAGCCCTTTCCGTAACGCTACGCATTCCAGTCGGCAAAAAAGGGATCGACAGTTCCGATTCAATACCGGCCGAGTGTCCCACCATTTCAGACCGGCTTTTTCCAAGGCTTGTTGACAAGCAAATTCATCGTTTTAGGATTTACGCGCCATGAAACGACTCCGCGGCTCCTTTTGATATATTTTATCTCACTGTATTCATGTAATTTTTAGCTATTGTTAACAGCATTTTAGTTTTTTTTTATTGCCCTTGCAAGGGCAAACCAACACTATAAATCATAAAATGACTGACTTTCATTTATCCAGGGACATTGAAAATCGCAAGAGATGCGATCTGCCGGCCTTTGTTTTACTTTTGGTCGGTCGGAAGGAAAAATATAAGGCGGCCAAAAAACGACCCATCGAAATTATCCTGCTTCCCCGAACCGATTTCAAGGCGCCTTAATTGTGTTTCCATTTTTTCAACTTTATTCGTGAATTTAATCCAATTCAAATTCACCGGCAAAATACGGGAGGCGTTCTTCGTTCAATTCCCATTCAAATCTTAACTATTTGTTTTTACATTTTTTATTCTCCTTAGAAAACGTTTGTCAAGTTTTGCGCCATTAGATTTTTTTTCATTAATTTTCAGTATATTATGATAAATTCAGATTAAATTCTGGCAGATGCGCCTTATACATAAAATGAATTGAAATTTTTTTTTAATTTATATAAATTTTTATTTGACTTTTTGGCAACATTTTAGTTAAATTTGGGATCAGACGGTTACACGCCAACAGATCAACCTGAGGACTTGATGAAAATAATCCTTTCCTCATTTCGCAATAAATCATCGGCATGCTAAGGGATCCGACAAATGCGGTCACATTCAAATGCGGTGTTGAAGTCCGCTTCGATCATGCATTCTTCTCCAACCCTATTTCGGCCGATGAAATCAACAAACAGCACGAATCAGCATTTGGGTCCGTATACTTTACTACACGTTGGTTACTCTCTGATGATGATATTCTGATGATGATCTAGGGTGGGATACAGCGGGGATAAAATGGACTGTCAATTTTGACACCAACAATGGGGGAGGATCTGTATGGACAGCAGACAGAAAGCAATTCTGGTAACCGGGACCTGTGACACCAAGGGCGATGAAATCCTATATTTGAAGGAATACATCGAATCCAAAGGCATCCGCTGTTTGGTTCTTGATCTAGGGTTAAAAGAAGACCCCAAAAATTTTACTCCGGATTTCACGCGGCAGCAACTTGCAGAGTCGATCGGTTCTTCTTTGGAGGAGCTGATTGCCGACGCAAAGGCGGGGCGCTATGAAGTCGCCGTAGAAAAACTGGCAAAGGGCGCCGAGGCAATTATTCTTGACCTTTTCAAAGATGGAAGGATCGATGGCATCCTGGCCATTGGTGGAAGCATGGGCACCGCCATTGGTTTGCGCTCCTTGCGATGTCTGCCGGTAGGGTTCCCAAAGGTACTGATTTCCACCGTAGCGGTTTCCGACTATCTGCATCCCCATTTCATTAAGTCAGACGTTATCCTGGTCCAACCCATCTCCGATTTTTTCGGTCTCAACCAATGGTCAAAGAGAGACCTCAAGCGGGCTGCATTAACGATCAGCAACATCGTACTGGAAGAAGAAAAACTGGAAGAAGGTAAATGGATCGGCCTGACAGCAATCGGTTGGGTCGTCTCTTGTGTTCCTCCGATCAAACGATTACTCGAGGAAAAAGGGTTTAAGGTTGCGATCGCGCATTCGGTCAGCATGCAAACCGGCATTCTCGAAGACCTCATCCGGCAGGGGGTTATCAGCGGGATGCTCGATCTTTGTCCATTTGAACTGCTGCACGAAGTGACCGGTGGTGCCTGCCATTCGCGCAACCGATTGATGGCCGCGGCGGAAACTGGAATTCCGACGATCGTCGCACCCGGCGCCATTGGTGTTTTCACCATGAACACCTTGCAAATGCCCGCCTATAAGGAACAGGGCCGGTTTACCATCGAACACAATGAAATTCTGGGAACCGCGAAACCCACCATCGAAGAGATGATCAAGACGGCGGAATTGATGTGCACCCGATTGAATGTCTCCAAGGGGAAAGTGGCCGTCGTCATTCCCAAACAAGGTTTCTTTAACTATGATCGCGAAGGGAAAATGTATTTCAATCCCGAAGGGAGAGCCGCCTTCATCAACGTACTGAAAGAAAAGCTGGATCCCAAAATCAACCTCGAAATTCTCGACTGTCACTGGGAGGACCTGGAGTTCATGGTTCGAATCGCAGAACTATGCGTCGAATACTTTGCGGACATAGAGGAAAAGGTCCCCGCTTTGGAAGCATGCGAAGGCTGATGTCGACAAGCCGGTCAGAAACCTACCGATCAATACGCTATCAAACGTTGGCAACGCTAACGAGAGTCGAATGAGGTGACGAATGAACAGGGAAAATAAAAATATTCTATTTGCAACCGATCTGTCCAATGACTGCCGGGATGCCTATTCCTATGCGCTTAATTTAGCCAATACCTACCAAGGCAACATCACACTATTGCATGTGATCGCTGCCCAACCCGTCTCATTGGAGAAAAGGATAAAAAATCTGTTTGGCGAGGCGCGTTATGAAGAAATCATGCGTGAACACGAACAGGATGCGCGATCGATACTGATCGGCAAACGCAAAGAAAGCGACCTGGTTAAAGCAGCGCTGAACAAGCTTGCAGAAGATTTCTCAGCCTTGCGGTCGGAAGGATCGGTTCAGGAAGACAAAATTTTGGTCAAGAAAGGGGATGTTGTCGAAGAAATCATCAATACGGCGCAAGAACAAGAAAACGACTTGATCATACTGAGCTCCCATGCAAGTTCACCGCAAGAATCCTACGTTTCAAAAACGATACAGGATGTTATCCGACGTTCCAAGATTCCGGTCATTGTCGTGCCACCGTCCGGCATTGTCCAACTCTAAAAACCGTCTTGGGTCGGTGCCCGTCCAGAAGAGGGATGGGCATCTGCCGAAGACAGACATTTTATCATTACCGAGGATATTAAAATGCGCTCCTTTCAACGAAGGAGCACGTAAAATCACCAGTTCTGCGTCTATGATCAGCCAAGCAGGTATTGCCTTTCGATTATTCTTCTTGTTGCGCTGACAATAACGCGAGAAAGGAAATTTGAAATCATGGTCGTAAGCGCCAAAAAAATATTTATTTTAATCGGCTCGGTTTTTTGCTTGGTCATGTTTGGTGGTTTCCCCGGCCATGCGGCAACCATGGGTTCGCATTACCCGTTCGGCGGTGAAGGCGTACTGGCCGGCAGCGGGCCGCCCCCGGGATTCCATTACCGGGGTTATGCGTTTTTTACCAACCCCACGCATTTGAAAGATGACAATGGTGATGATCTGGACGTTGGTTTTGACGCGAAGGTCTTGGCGACGGTGCACCGTTTTCTTCACGTCACCCAAAAGAAAATCCTGGGGGCTTACTACGCTTATGAAGTGGTCGTACCCATCGTCGACAAGGAGGTCAATATCGATGTGTTGGGCGTATCCGACAGCAAGTCCCTGTCCTTGGGCGACGTTTTTTTTGAGCCCTTCACCCTGATCTGGCACCGGCCGCGCTGGGATGCAACACTCACATTGGGCGTCTACGCGCCGACCGGTGAGTACGATAGTGACAATTATGCCTCACCCGGCCTGGGTTACTGGTCGGGGATGTTGACCCTCGGCGGTACGGTGTATTTCGATGACCATCGATCATGGTCGCTCAGCGCCATGACCCGGACGCTGGTCAACACCGAACAGGATGAGACCGATGTAACGCCGGGTCCGGAACTCGTCGTCGAGTACGGGCTGGGAAAAGAAATCGGCATTAACGAGAAGCTTTCCATCAGACCGGGTATTTGTGGATCGGCCTACTGGCAGATCGGAGACGACAGTGACGACGGTCCGGGAACGCTCGCTGACGAACGCAAACAAGCCTATTCTTTGGGTGCGGAAATCAACTTCTTCTGGCTGCCGCCAAAATTGCTCCAGCTTAACCTCAGGGCGTTGCGCGAGTTTGGTGCGAAAAATACGACACAAGGCTCGCAAGTCGTCCTGACGCTGACCAAATCATGGTAGTCACGCAAAGGGAGATCGGCTGAGCCATCATCAATGGTTCACCCCCAGACTTGTGTGGTCCCTTCACGCCAATCCCAAATAAAAAAAACCCTGCTGTAACCGGCGTGAAGGGGCCACGCATCTCAACAAGACCTTCGAACGCACGTCCAAATGCGTCCACCCAGCAATCTTTAATCTTTCAATTCTTTTTCCGGTTTTCCATTTCCAAAGCGAGGATAAACATGACCGGGATAACCGCATTGGGGGCCTACATCCCCATTTACAGGCTGCGGCGAGATGAAATCGCCAGAATGTGGCGAACGCGTGCTACCGGCGGCGGGCAAAAAGCGGTGGCCGGTCATGATGAGGATCCTGTCACCATGGCCGTGGCCGCTGTCCGGAATTGCGTGAACGGTAACGCGTTGCAACCGGATATCCTCTTTTTTGCCAGCACCACCGCACCGTATCTGGAAAAACAAAATGCCGCCATCATCGCCAGTGCAGTGGGAATGGATCGCAAAACCGTCACGGCGGACTTTGCCAACTCCCTGAAGGCGGGGACAACCGCCTTGATGTCGGCCCTCGATGCCGTCAAGGCGGATCTGCCGACGACGCGCTCGTGGCGATTGCGGATTGCCGTCAAGGTGCTCCCAAAGGAATGGATGAGCCCCTATTTGGTGATGCAGCGGCCTGTCTGGCCATCGGACGCAAAGGGGTCATCGCCGAGATGGAATCGTGTTATCGTTCTTACAGTGAGTTTACCGGTTCCTGGCGCACAGCGACGGATCGCTTCGTCAAATCCGGGGAGAAACGCTTTATCGATGACCAAGGCTATCAACCGATGATGCTGGAAACCATCGGCAGTCTGCTGGCGGCCAATGCGCTTCAGCCGGAAGACTTCTCGACCATCGTGTTTTCGGCGGCCGATTCCCGGGCCCATGCCCAACTGGCCGCAACGCTTGGTTTTAAGGCCACACAGGTCCAAGAGCCATTGTTCGATCGGATTGGACACACCGGAGCGACGGCAACCGTTATCATGCTGATCGCCGCGTTAGAAAAGGCGCGGCCAGGAGACAGGCTTCTTGTGGCCAATTATGGGGACGGCGCAGATGCCTTTGTGTTGCGGGCAACGGAAGCGGTTACCACCTGTCAGACCAGTCTGGATCAACAACTAAAGATGGGGCGATCGATCGATTACGCGACCTATCTCAACTGGCGGGAGCTGATGCCGCTCCAAGCATCAAGCCTGCCAGCCAGGGCCGAACCATCCCTGTCCAGCCGTTGGCGGGAACGCCAGACGATTTCGAACTTGACCGGCGTTCAATGCAACACCTGTGGACTTCCGCAAATTCATCCGATTGGACAAAAAATCAGAGTCTGCATTGGATGTCAGTCCAAAGACGATTTCACACCCTATTGTTTTTCAGACAAAAAGGCCGCCTTGTTTACTTATGCCATCGATCATCTTCAGCCGACCAAGAATCCCCCGGGACTCAATGGCGTTGTCGATTTCGAGGGCGGCGGCAGGTTGATATGCGAGTTGACCGATTATGATCTGGATCGTGTTGAAATCGGCATGCCGTTGGAAATGACCTTTCGGAAACTGTCTCAGGACGAAGGGATGATCAACTACTTCTGGAAGGCCAAGCCTACTGTTTTGAAATGATTGCCCACCAGCAGGGCTTAACCGTCTAACCCGATTCGCTTTGCCGATAGAGAGGTGGACATGGACAGTATTCGAGACAAGGTCGCCATTGTCGGCATGGGCTGCACCCGGTTCGGCGAACGTTGGGAAATGGGTGTTGGAGACCTCCTCATCGAGGCCGCCCATGAAGCGTTCGAAGATGCCGCTATCCATCCGGCAGATATCCAGGCCGCCTGGCTGGGAACCGTCTTCTCGGGAGTAACGGCCCTGACCCTCTCGCCTTTGGGGCTGCAGTACATTCCCATGACCCGGGTGGAAAACATGTGTGCCACCGGTTCAGAGGCGTTGAGGGGCGCAGTGTATGCCGTTGCCGCCGGGGCCTGCGACATCGCACTGGCCATCGGGGTGGAAAAGCTCAAGGATTCGGGGCGAACCGGCGTAAGCGGACCGGCCATCGTGGGCGACAATCCGGACGGCAGCTCCGGTATTGGCTCGGGGTTCAGCGCGCCCGCCTCTTTTGCCTATCTGGGCACTCGCTACTTTCATCATTACGGGCTGACCCGCGAACACGGCAAGCGTCTGCTCGCCCAAATTGCGGTTAAAAACCATCACAACGGCAGTTTGAGCCCCAAAGCCCACTTCCACAACGAATTGACGGTGGACCAAGTGGTCAACGCCCCAATGGTTGCCTGGCCCTTGGGGCTGTATGACTGCTGCGGTGTGAGCGACGGCGCCGCGGCAGCCATCGTGGTCCGGGCGGACATGGCCAGCCATTTCCGTTCGGATCCGGTCTATATCAAGGGGCTGTCCATCTGCGTGGGGGCCCGCCAGGGAGTCATGCGCCAGGATTACGATTACGTTCACGTCGAGGAAAACGTACGCGCAGCCCAAATGGCCTACCAGCAGGCCGGCATCCAAGATCCGCGCCGGGACATCAGTTGCGCCGAGGTGCATGACTGCTTCACCACTCACGAACTGATTTTGTACGAAGATTTGGGGTTTTCTCCCCGGGGTAAAGCCGGAGAAGATATCGAGGCGGGAACCTTCTCACTGAACGGAAGCCTGCCGGTCAATACCGACGGCGGGCTGAAATGTTTCGGTCATCCGTTGGGCGCCAGCGGCCTTAGAATGATGTACGAAATATACAAGCAATTGCAGGGAAAGGCCGGTCCCCGGCAGATAAAAAATCCGAGGATCGGGCTGGCCCACAATCTGGGCGGGAATGCGGGGATGGGCATTGCCAGCTGTGTGGTGCTGGGAAATGAAAAATGAATAGAGGGAAAGCATAATGAGCAACGCCGATACGCCGAGGGTGCTGGGAGACTTGCTTACCGATCGGCTCGAAAGAAATGCGCACAAGATCTTCATGCGATTCAAGGAAGAGCAAATTACCTATGATGAGCTGAATCGTTACGCCAATCGCTGCGCCAACGGCTTTTTGAATCTGGGAATCGGCAAGGGCGACAAGGTCAGCATCATGCTGCCCAACCAGCCGGCCTTCATCTACCTATGGTTTGGCCTGGCTAAAATCGGCGCTATTGAAGTGCCGGTCAATACCAACTACAAAGGCGAATTCCTGCGTCATATCGTCGATCAGTCGGATTCTAGGATCTTGGTGATCGACAGCCAGTACCTGGATCGACTTGAGCGTATCGAAAAGGCGCTGACGAAACTGGAAACGGTCATCGTTGTGGGCGGCATGCAAGACGACCGACAGGACGTCAACAGGATTCCACGCATGGCCTACGAGGATTTCTTCAGCAGCCCGGAAGATGCCGTCGACGTCAAGGTCCACCCGTGGGACCCCATCAGCATCATCTACACCTCCGGGACCACGGGACTGTCCAAAGGTGCCTTGGGTCCGCATAACTTCTGGATCGTCTGCGCAGAGAAGATGCTGGCCTATCGCAATGGCGGGAAAGACGATATTTTCTACACCTTCTTGCCCTTGTACCACTTCAATGCCCAGGTATTGACCACGCTGACCACGCTCGTGGCCGAAGCCCAAATGGTGCTGACGGATCACTTCAGCGCATCCGGTTTCTGGGACGATATCCGCCGCTATGGGGCCACCCAATTCAACTACCTGGCGCGGTAATGCCGATTCTGGCCAAGCAGCCCAGGCGGGACGACGATCTGGACAATCCGGCGGTGATCGCCCTTGGCGCCGGCTGTCCGGCCGAGGTGATGGGCGAGGTGGAAGCGCGTTTCGGCATCACCTGCCTGGAAGGGTTCGGCATGACCGAAATCGGCATTCCCATCCATGTTCAGGCGGACAACCGACGAAACGGCTCCTGCGGCAAGCCCATGGACATCTATGAAATCAAACTGGTGGACGATGAGGATCGGGAAGTGCCGGTGGGAGACATCGGAGAGATCGTTTTCCGCCCCAAAGAGCCCTTGGTCATGATGCTGGGCTACTACAACATGCCCGACAAAACCCTGGAGGCCTGCCGCAATCTCTGGTTTCACTCGGGTGATCTGGCCAAAAAAGATACTGACGGGTATTTTTATTTTGTCGATCGGAAAAAAGATGCCTTGCGACGGCGCGGGGAGAACATCTCATCGTTCGAAGTGGAACGGGCCATCAACACCCATCCCAAGGTACTGGAGTCGGCAGCAGTGGCGGTAAAATCGGAACTGGCTGAAGACGAAGTAAAAATCTGCGTTGTCCTCCAGCCCGGTGAGCAAATGGATCCTGCGGAACTTATCCGCTACGCCAACGATCGGATGCCCTATTTTGCCGTACCGCGATATGTGGAATTCATGGATCATCTACCCAAAACGCCTACCGAACGGGTCCAGAAATTCCGGCTCAAGGAGGCGGGACTCACCGCAACCACCTGGGATCGTGAACGCGCCGGCATATCCATTTCCCGATAGGTGCCGTGCGCCACGTGGGTGCCTGTCAGGCCCCCACGTGTCTTCTCGCGCTGATGCGAATACGACGGCAAAATCGTCATTGGTATGGCAACGACGGCGTCACTGCGCGGCATTATCCACTATTGCCGCGATTTCTACGAACTCGAGAATCGGACGCACCTTGTAATGCCCCGTGACGCGTTCCAGCAGTGCTTCGTTGAAAAACGCCCGGGCCGCTTCCATGGATTCCCAGATGTAGAAGTTGACCGCTTCCCGCTTTTCCGGATTGATGGTAAATGCCTTGAAACGCAGCTGCGGCATTCCCTTGAAACGCGCATGGGCGTTGTCGGCTACGGCTTGTACGGCGTTTGCATCAAAATCGTCTGCATAGCAAAACCTGACAAATACGCCGATCATGGGATCCCCTTTCTTCAATGTGACAAGCCTCCGGCAGAAACCAAAGGCCTTGAATAGTAAACATCATGAACGGACAAATAGCGCGGAGATGGCAGAGGAAATCATCGGATACAATCACCTCTTCAGCAAGTTCATTGTACTTCTCCCAATAAGCCGGTTTGTTGGTTCTGGCCCCTGCTTCACTATCCAGCCATCGCGGATTTGGGCGCACCACTTAATGGGCCGTCCAGCCACCATCCGAAGCAATGATCTGCCCGGTCACATATGTGGATGAATCCGATGCCAGAAAAAGCACCAATCCCTGCAATTCGTCCACCAGGCCGCGCCGTCTCATCGGCGTTCGGGCCACCAGGTGTTTCTCCCGTTCATCCTGCTCCTGGGAGCTTTGCGCGTTGGATCGGACACTAGACAACGCGGTCCCCGAATGCCAGGCCGGTGCGATGGCATTGACGCGAATGCCGTATTCGGCGTATTCGACAGCGCCCTGTTTGGTAAGACCGTTGACCGCATGTTTGGAGGCGACATAGTTGACCCGCGGTTTCATGTCAGGATCCAGGCCGACGAGGCCCAACACCGACGAATTGTTGATGATGCTGCCTCCGGTGCCCTGCTTCAGCATCTGCTGGATCTCTTTTTGCATACACACGAACAGGCCGGTTTGGTTGACGGAAATCACTTTTTCCCAGTCGTCCAGCGGCATTTCATGAAATCGCTGGGGCGAGGTCACGATCCCGGCATTGTTAACGGCAATGTCCAGGGTATGGAATCGAGCCACTGTCATTTCTATCATGCGGGCCACATCGTCGGGATTGGATACATCCGCGGATATGGAAAGCACTTTTTGCCCCGTTTTTAATAATTCGGCCTCTGTTTCTTCCAACAGCTTCTTGTTCCGGGCCGTAATCACGACATTAGCGCCGGCTTCGGCAAGGGTTTGGGCAAAACTTTTGCCCATCCCATAGGAGGCGCCGGTGACAAGGGCTGTTTTGCCCTCCAAATTAAACAGCCTTTTCTCTATTGACATAGGGTTGTCTCCTCAGAAAAAGAGATGGAGAAAAATCAATCCGGCGGTATCGGCGATTGCAGCAGCGCAAAAAGGTGACATCATCTCCGAGGCAAATGGCGATTTTTCTCCATCTCTTCTATTTCATTGCAGGTGCCAGCGACACCGGTTATTCCGGCTGACGCAGTCCGAAGTCGTCGGCGATCACCTTGTAGCAGTTATAACTGGATCCGCGCGCGATGCCGCCGCCACCGAACATGGCCGACGAACAAATATAGAGGTTATCGATAAATGTCTTGAAGCCATTGTTGGGGGAGCCCCTGAACCGGCCATTCTGGGAACCGGCCATACTGCCCACGCTCCAGCACCCGCCTTTCATATCCGGATGCGTATCCTGCAGGTCCACGGGGTTGATGACCCGGTAGCCGATCACGTTGCTCTTTTTCATGTTGGGAGCGTATTTGACCCATTGGCGCAGGAGCTCTTCGACAAACTCGTCCGACATTTGGCGCCACTCTTTCCTGGAGTGAAAATGCATGGGACAGGTGTAGTCCTCGAAGGCCACGGAATGCTTGCCCTCGGGAACACGTGACGGATCCCAGTAGCTGTCGGGCGCCGACAGGCAGAAGAACTTGGAGGCCATGCCCAGGAGCATGATTTCGTGCATGTATTTGTCTTCCATGTACGCCAGATCCTTGGGTGCCCAGTAGGTGCGCGGCGTGGCATTGATATCCGGATTGTTTTTGGCCGCCTTGTAGTCGGGAAGCTCATGGACGCCCATGGTTCCCCACCAGACATGCCCCCGGTCGTACAGGTTGGTATCCAGCCGGCGCTGCATTTCGTCGGTTTTGAGATCCGGATTGAGCATGCGGTCGAACAACTGGGCGTTGCCGATATCGCCGATGACCATTTGCTTGGCGGCGATTTCTGTCCCGTCGGCCAGGCGGATACCGGTGGCCTTGCCGTTTTCGACATGGATCTTGGCGACTTCGGAATTGAGATGATACTCGACGCCGAGTTTTTTCCCGGCGTTTGCCAACGCTTGGTGATCGATCCGGTTCCCCCCTTGGCGATGGCGGCCGATTCCCATCCCAGCACCAGGTGGATCGCCGCGATCATCATGCCGATTCCCGGTACATCATTGGGGTAGAGGCCGCATGAGGTCAAAAAGCCCCGCATGCACAAGATGCGTAACTCATCGCTTTTGAAGAAGTAGCGGGCGAACTGTTTGCAGTTCCAGAACTGCATATCCGGTGTAATCAGACTGCCCGGATCGTCGAACATCGCTTCAAAGGAATCCGGCGTGCCCCAGGGTGTCGGCGGACGATAACGGAATTTTTTAAATGCCGGGCGCCATTTTTCCTTGTAGATCTCCGTCAGCCGAAGATAGGTCTCGGCATCTTCCTTGGAAAACTGGGAAATCTGATCATACGTCTTCTTCATGTTCTCATTGCTGAATTCCACGGCCCCGGTCTGGGGGTCGACGCACCGCCAGGTGGAATAGCTGGCGTAAGAGGTCTCATCGTCGAAGATAATGGCCTCATTGGTCTCGGGGAAGAGATATTCCAGTCCTTCCTCGCGCAGATTGAACTCCTTGTAGGCCGGATGGCCCATGAAGCGCGTAAAATGCGCACAGAAGTTCATGCGGTAGCCCGGTGCCGGCCCATCCTCGGTCACCGCACCGCCGCCCAGGTGGTCCAGCAGTTCGAAAACGCCCACGGACAGGCCGGCCTTGGCCAGGTAAGGAGCAATGATGGTGCCGTGATGTCCGCCGCCGATAATAACTGCATCGTAAGTTTTGTCAGCCATGAAGATCTACCTCCTCGTATTGAATGTTTGGTAAACAGTTGGGGTCCGGCTTCAATGGACGGTCTAACGCAATGACACAAAAACATCGGCCAGTGCTGCTGCCTGTTCGTCGGGGGACCCCTCAAGGAACTGGCAATCCCGGGTCATATCCGGAGGCGTGGTCAGCGAGGCGATCTTCAGCTTTTCGATCGCATCCGCCGAAACGCCGATCTCCTCGGCGGCCCAGGATGGAATATTCCCCCCCGCATCATTTTCAGCATCCGGGTTCGGGAGATATAGCGCAGCTCGCCCACCTCGTTGCTCACGGTGATCAGGGCGGGCAACGCCGCTTTGACCCGCTCGTAGCCCGCGGGGACGGTTTTTTTGACGATGACGCTGCCATCTTCAACTTTAATTTCACGGGCCAGGCTGATACAGGGAAGCTCCAGCATCTCGCCCAAAATCAATCCGACCTGGCCGGAATCCCAATCGCCGGCTTGCCTGCCGGTCAGCACCAGATCATATGAACCGATTTTTTTTATGGCGGCAGCGAGAACAGCGGCCGTGGAATGGCTGTCGAGCTTGTCGAAGCCGTTGTCTTCCAGCAGAATCAGCTCGTCGGCACCGGCCGCAAGGGCCTTGCGCAGCACGCTGTCCGACAGTTTTTTACCCATGCTCAGCACGGTCACCTTGCCGCCTGATTCTTCACTCAATTGAATGGCGGCTTCCAGGGCATTTTCATCAAAGGGGCTGATCACCTGGGGTGCGTCAACGATGACCTCCATGTTGTCGGCATCGATGCTCACATCGGAGAGCGGTGCTTCAGGGTCGGGAATCTGTTTGACACAGACGATAATGTTCAGTTCACTCATTAGAGTACCTCCTCAAGTCTCTTGATCAAGGTCGGCAAAACCTGTTCGTAATCTTCGACGATGCCGTAATCGGCAACCTTGAAGATGTTGCAGCTCGGATCCGTGTTGATGGCGATGATCTTTTTGGAATGGACCATGCCCACCAAATGATGGATCGCTCCGGATATTCCCACGGCCACGTAGACATCCGGAGCGATAATGGTGCCGGTGAGGCCGATCTGATGGTCGGAGGAGATCCACCCCTTGTCGACGGCCATGCGGCTGCAACCGATCATCACGGAGCCGAACGACTGGCCAAGGGCCTCGGCCAGTTCCTCGAGCAGTTCGAAACCGTCTTCGTCGCCGAGCCCCGCACCGCCGGCGATCACGATATTGGCCTTGTCCAGGGCGACCGTATCCTCGGCGACGATCTCCAGCGACTGTGTACGGGACATGGATTCGTCGATGGTGATGCTGATCGGGGCGACGGCGCCGCCGGCGCTGCCGGATTCGGCGGGTGGAAACACGTTGCCCCGGACCGTCACCATCTGCGTCTGCCCTGAGCATTTGAACACCGAGATGGCATTGCCGCCCGATACCGGTTTGGTCGCCAGTAAGCACCCGTCTGCAGGATCGACAGCCAGCTCGATACAGTCGGTGGTCAGACGGCTGTCAAGCCGGCAGGCCAACCGGGGGGCCAGTTCCATGCCGATGAAGGAATGGCTCATCAGAAGCATGCCGGGTTTGATCTCCTTGCAGGCCTGCTCCAAGCTGCCAGCCAGAGATCCGCATTGAACCCCTTCAGCAACGGGTGTTCGGCCTTGTAAACCAGATCCGGGCTATACGCCGTGGCCGCCTCGGCAACATCCCCGATCGAATCCCCCATGAGAAGCACCGAGAGTTTGCCACCCGATGCGTCGGCCAGTTTTTTCCCGGCCCCCAGCAGTTCCAGCGTTCTCGAATCCAGGGATGCGTCTTTTATTTCCCCTAAAATCAACACCTCACTCATACCGAACCTCCTTGCCAAGTGTTTTTGCCTATTTCAAATGTTTATTCGGTTTCCAGCGCTTCCAGAAGCAGTTCGTTGAGATCCATGACCCGAAAGCCCTCCTTGGTCCCGGCAGCCTTGCGGGCATCCTCCATCATGATCAGGCACAGCGGGCAGGCCGTGATGAGGATTTGCGCACCGGTGGCCTCGGCCTCCTCGATCCGGACCTCGCTCATTTTGCGCTCCCCTTTCAAGTCCTGCCACATCCGCCCCCCGCCCCCACCGCAGCAAAGACTGTTTTCGCGGGTATGTTCCATCTCCACCAGTCTCACGCCGGGGATGGCGCGGATCACGTCCCTGGGCGCATCGAAGATGCGATTGTGCCGTCCGAGATAACAGGGATCGTGAAAGGTCACGGTCACGTTCAAGCGCTTGTCGAAAGCAAACTTTTTGCTGTCCAGGAGTTCTTTGAGGAGCATGGTGTAATGGCGGGCCTTGAACTGCGTGTCCGTATAATCGGTGGCCAGCGTGTGGTAGCAGTGGGGAGATGACGTCACGACGTCGGAGATACCGTATTTGTCAAACAGGGATTCACATTTTTCCTTTTGCTCTTCAAAAAGTCCGAATTCTCCGACTCTGCGGCCGATATCCCCGCAGCAGGGCTCCTTTTTTCCAAGGATGCCGAAACTGACGTCGGCCTGTCGCAGGACTTTTGAAAACGATTTGGCGATCCCCCTGGCCCGGTCATCAAACGACGTGGTACAGCCGACGAAATAGCACAGGTCCGCCTCGGCGCCGCGTTTGCTCAGATCGGTAATCTCGCCATCAAGCTCCTCAGCCCAGGCACCGCGCTGCTTCTTGGAAGATTCCCATGGGTTGTCGTAACGGAACAGCTTCTCCAAAGTCTGGTTCATCAGGGCGGGCACCAGTGTCCCTTCCTCCACGGCTTGTCGTCTTTCTTTGGCGACCGCCTCGAAGGCCGCGCCATAGACGGGGCATACTTCCAGGCAGGCCCGGCAGGTCGTGCAGTACCACAAGCTCTCGTTGACCCCCTCATAACCGTTTCGGTTCCACAACCGGATATCCTTGTAGGGGAATCGGGTTTGCCACATCTGTTTGCGTGCCCACTGCACAAAATCCCTGGGGGCATAGGCTTCTCCTGCCCCGGTCGATGGGCAGGCCGCCACGCAGCGGCCGCAGCGCATGCAGCCGTCGTAGAAGACCGCCTCGGCCACATCCAACCGGCCGGCTTCATCGTCGAGACCAGGGGGCGAGACGGGGGCCGCACTGCTGAAAAAGATACTGGCCGGCGCACCGAGAATATGAAACATCTTCGAGTAGCAGACCACCGCGATAAACCCCAGGCAAAGCAGTGCGTGGGCCCACCAGAAGGTTGGATAGAGCACCTCGGCCGTAGCGACCGGGATCAGACCGGCGGTCCAGTTGCCGACGAACGACCACGCTGCCCATTGCGGCTGGTGCACGGACAGCCGCGCCCCTTCCAGGACAAACCCGGAGAGCACCATCATAACGAACCACAACGGCATCAGCGCATCCTCTGCCCGTCTTTCCAGCCGCGGCACGCGCTGCAGGTATCGACGGGCGAGCCCCCAGACGACACCGACCAGAAGCAGGATCCCGCCGATCTCCATCAACAGGGAAAACCACAGGTAGATCCCGCCTTCCATGAACTCGACCACGTAGTGGTGCACGGAGAGCACACAGGTGCCGGCGAAGAGAAGAAAAAATCCCCAGAAGATAGCGAAATGCATCAAACCGGCCGCCATGTCGCCATGGATCAGGCGCCTACCGGTGAAGATATCCATCATCATTTTGTTTAACGCCCGCCCAATCCCCGACAGTGAGACGGATTTACTGCTTTTCCGCCATACCCAGACGTGGCTGCCCGCACCGATGAAGAACAAAACCAATGCAATCGCTGTGAGAAGATAAAAAAGCCAGATGTTTTCGATTTGCCAGTACATAATCCGATGGGCTGACATGGGCATTTCTCCTGTATTCGCGTTACTCCTGCCTCGAGAAGAGGGGCCATGGGGGGATTTGTTTTGAAAATCCGTTTAGAGATGACTTCTGTATAAAACAGAATCATAAAGACCATAGTAAATGCAAAACAAAAAAATAAAAAAACCATTAATAAAAACTTAAAACCATTCATTACAAGTCTTAGACACGTCGCTTTCAATGGAAACCGACAACCTTAACGGTTCACCAGCCGGTGAATTCAGATCAAAGGGGAGGATAATTGTTGATAGGTGAGAATTTAGAAAGGGGGTCTGCTTTCCTTGGAACCGGTTTAGGCGAGCTTTTCGGGTCGGTGCATAAAAGCGTGGTTATTCTTGCAGAAGCAATGTCTCACGATAAGCGGAAACCAAGCCAGCAGCAATGGCGTCGGGGCCCAGGTTTCGTTTCAACGGGTCCATTTCGCCTTTCAGATGAAAGCGGTCCATGTATAGGTGCCGGATCGCGTCAATAATCGTTTGGATCCCGGACACATACTCCGGTGCCGCAATACGGCCATGATGCGCGTTTGCGATGATGGTGCGGGCGGCGGCGATTCCACTTTTTAGGGCCGTTCCAATGCCTTCAAACGTAATCGGGAGGATCAGACCGGCCGCATCCCCCACCAAAAGCACATTTCCCTTGGCAGGAACAAAATCGCCCTCGAGCAGTTGTCGATGAAGCAAAGCAATCACGCATCCATCCTTCTTGATGGGCTTCCAATCGGGGTCAAAGCCGTAAGGGGAGAGGGTTTCGGCAATCTCCCGGGCAAGCTCTTTAATCCCGGCCCCTTCCAGTAGGAGGATACCGTCTTTGTGATTGACATTGAACCTTGGCCGGGGAAGCCGTTTGGGAAAGAACCAATGAATGTAGCGCTGATCCAACGACAGCCGCCCCTGATACCACACCCGAACAGGGCCTGAATAGTTCACCTGCAGTTCCGGCAAAATACTTTTACGAACGACCGATGTCGCCCCGTCGGCGCCGATCACAAATCGCGCTGAAAGGCTCTCTTTTTTTCCATCTTTCAGAAGATCGACGCGGATGTGATCCTCATGCGCAACCACCCGAAGCACCCTTGTGTTCGAGACCAGGACCGCCCCCGCGTCTCTGGCACATGCGACCAGCCAGTGATCAAGGTCTTTTCTCCAGGTGAGCAGGGTGTGCGCCGTCAGCGTTTGCACGGCGGCACCGGCGACGTAAAACCGATGGCCATTCAATTCCGGCGGTGACGTAAAAATGGTGTCGGGGATGGTTCCGAATTCTTCCCGAATGGTGTCGAGCGCCCAATTCCCCATAATCATGCCCGTACAAACCTTGTCTCGGGGAAGTGCTTTCTTCTCGATCAGCACTGTTTTCAACCCCGCTGCCGCACAGTATTTCGCACTTGCGGCGCCACCGGGCCCTGCGCCGACGACGATAACATCGGCATTTAGCGGGTTCTTCATCTACACCTCACCTTATCAAGGCCGTTGATGAGCATCGATTGACACGTCTGGGTCACGATATGGGTCGAAAAAAACAGGCTAAGAGAAAAAAGATGGCTTTCAATCTCCTTTCACATTTAATTCAAATGTTTCGTGTTTGTCAACACAACAAAATATTTTTTAATCCCCCGGAAAAGTTTCGCTGATTTTTTTAATTATAACATATTTTAATTATTATTCTTTATTAATCTACTGTAAGCACGCGGCACTCGGATAAGCTCAAAGTAAACCATTCAAAAATTTGACATTTCGGCAACCCATAGGCCCAATCTGGTTTGCGGCTTCATTAAGTCCCCTTTTCTCCTGGAAGCATTACCAGGAAATCTATTCCGGCCAGGAAGGTTTTATTTGCAAAAAAAAAATACGACGGGTGTAACCGATTGGCCAACTTGAGCCACTATGCTTGCAAACGTCTAACCGCTTTACTTGAAAGAGAATCCTGATGGAGGCACAAAGATGAAAGCCGATCCCCTTGCCATTGTCGACAACCTGGCCCGGTATGCCCGCCACGAGCCGCTGCCGCGTGTGGATGTCACCGGGCGGGTCATTCCGCGTCTTCGTCAACCGTCCGGCCCCTCATTGCCATTGATGGCCGTGGTTGCCGCCACCACCCTGACGGCCGCCGCCGGCACAACCCTGGCGATCTTGCCGTTGGTCGATTTCTTCACCAACCCGCTGAACGTCTATTTTGCATCGGCGGTCGGCTGGTTCCTTTAAACGAGGCTGCATATGCAAACCCATTCCCCCAACGAACGGCTGCCACGACCAACACGGCGGCGACGCTGGACAATCCTCTGGATGACCGTCGTCTTTACCTGTGGCATGGTCATCGGCGGCGGCCTGACCCTGAAAATCGCCTACGATCGCTTTCAGGAGAGCTTTCACCACCCGGCCCTATTCGCCGAACGCATCAATCATCGTCGGTATCTGGACTTGAGTCCTGACCAGCGCCGCCAGGTCGCCCAAATCATCAAGCGGGATCTGGACCCGCTGCACATCCTGCGGACAAAAATGCGTCAGCAGCTTCTGGCACAGCTGGAAAAAACACGCCAGGATCTGAATGCCGTGCTCACCTCGGAACAGACGCAGCGGCTGAACCGGCGCTTTGACCGACTGCAGCGGATATGGCTGCCACCGGCGGATGAATAAATCGGTTCCCCCTTTTCGCGCACGATCAACCCGACCGTTTATGGTCATCCAACAAAGGCTGAGAGCCAAATAGGTCCCATTGCCATCGTCGCCCTCTGAATGATACAGTGGGTGACGATGGTCCGTTTCACGGCTGATGCCCGTTGCACAGGAGGTGCTTGAGTGGTTTTTTTACGAATCCGTCAAAGGTGACAAGGTGGATACCGTTTCCCCGGCCCCAAAGCGCCATCCCTGGCGAAAAGCGTTTCGCTGGAGTATCGTCATTTTCATCCTGGCGGCTCTGGTGTGGAGCTTCCGTCACTTCACCCGCCCCGATCCGCTGAAGGTGGTGGTCAAGCCGGTTACCCGTGGGCGGGTGGAACGGACCGTGGCCAACACCCGCGCCGGAACCGTCAAGGCCTGCCGCCGGGCCAAGCTCTCCCCCAGCATAGGCGGTCAAATCGCCCGGTTGCCCATATCCGAAGGCGATCGGGTCAAGGAAGGGGAACTGCTCCTCGAGTTGTGGAACGAAGATCTGGCGGCCCAAGTCCAATTCTCCCGTCGAGAAATTACCGCCACCCGTGATCGGGTACGGTCCGCCTGCTCACGGGCCGCGTGGCGGCAAAAAACGCCGAACGCCAAAAAACGCTTTTCAAGTCAAGGGTCGGTACCCGGGAACGCATGGAAAATACCGTGGCCGAAGCCGATGCCCTGGCGGCCGAGTGCCAGGCCGCGCGCAGCGAGGTGCGGGTCCGCGAAGCGCAATTAGCCGTGGTCAGCGCCAACCTGGCCCGCACCCGCCTGTATGCCCCCTTCGATGGGATCATCGCCGAAATCAACGGGGAACGCTATGAGTACGTCACCCCCTCCCCCCTGGGGTCCCCACCCCACCGGTCATCGACATCATCGCATCGGGCTGTTTTTATGTCATCGCCCCCATTGACGAAGTGGATGTGGCCGGCATTCGGTGGGCATGCCCGTACGCATCACCATGGATGCCTACGGCAATCGGGTCTTTGAGGGCCGCGTGCGCCGGGTGTCCGACTATGTGCTGGACGTGGAAAAACAGGCCCGCACCGTGGATGTGGAGGCCGCCTTCACCCGAACGGACGATTTCCCCTTGCTCCTGGCCGGATACAGCGCCGATATCGAAGTGATCCTGGAAACGCGCCCGGATGTCCTGCGGGTCCCCACCGAAGCGGTGGTGGCAGAGGATACGGTGTATGTTTTCGCTCCTGCCAAAGGCACGATCGAGCGCCGCAAAATCGTCGCCGGCCTGTCCAATTGGGATTACACCGAGGTGCGTGAAGGCCTGACAGCGGACGCGCAGGTGGTGGTCAATGTCGACCTGCCGAACCTGGAGGATGGGGCCCGGGCCATGGTGATCGAGGAGACGCCGTGATTCTCCTGGAAGACGTCAACCGGATTTTCCAGGTGGGCGGTCAACCGGTACACGCCCTGGCCCATGTAAACCTGGAGATCACCCAGGGCGAGTATCTTTCCATCATGGGGCCGTCGGGTTCGGGTAAATCGACCCTGCTGAACATTCTCGGTCTGCTGGACCGTCCCGACAGCGGACATTACCTGCTCGACGACAAAGATACCACCACCCTGGGCGACGACCAGCAGGCCCGGCTCAGACACTTCCGCATCGGTTTCATCTTCCAGTTCTTTCACCTGGTCCCCCGACTGACCGCCGCCGACAATGTGGCCCTACCCCTGGTGCTGGCCGGCATGCCGGTAAGGGAACGCAAGGATCGCGTGGCCGCCGCCCTGCAG
>NZ_BBCC01000035.1 GCF_001311845.1 Desulfosarcina cetonica JCM 12296
CCGTGACCGCTGTCCATACGAGCACCGAAAGTATCGACCCGCAAATGACCGAGGTCGTCGTTGATCTGGCCGAGAGAAAACCCCAGCCTGTTCGCGTACACACAGTCTCATTGGCGAAGATCAACGGTTCCCATGCCGGGATTATCGCGGTTACAGCGAAAGCCACAGCGAACCGAAATATTGCCTCCTTGCTATTTCGCCGGATTGGCGATTTGCCGCTTGTGGTGCTGCAGAACGGAATCGACGTAGAAGTACCATTCATTGAAGCGGGATTCCAAAACGTGTATCGATGCGTCGTCTATGCAACGGGCCAACGCGTCGATACGTCCACCTATCGTTTCCGTGAAGTGGCGCCATCGCCAATTGGCGCGATCCATGGCGACGGAACGGACGCGGTCACGATTGCGGATGCTCTCTCAACACCGAATTTCCGCTTTCAAACCGCAAGGCAGATCGAACGAGACGTCTGGAAGAAAGCCATCCTCAATGCGGCGTTCAATTCCATCTGTCCGCTAATGAACATTGATAACGGCGTCTTTAATCGAGAAGAAGAGGTCGCTCGGATTGCAAAAACCGTACTGACGGAAGCGAGTGACGTCGCGCGACGGATCGGTATCGATCTTCCGACTGAAGAATTGATGGATCAACTCATGCTGATCAGCCGTCGTTCCGATGGGCAGCTTATTTCGACCCTACAGGATCTCAACAGCGGCAAAGAGACGGAGATCGACTACCTTAATCTTGCGATCAGCCGCGTCGGGGCGGCACTTGATCCGCCAATCGATCCGAAAGCCACGAGGATTCTTGGCGAATTGGTGTTGGCGAAATCCAAGATCAAGCGTGCCGCATCTCGTGGACGGTCTCAAAGGGCATAACAAAATTTTTGCAGGGAAAAGCAAACAGTGGACGCCCGATGGAAATCAACAACATGAGGTGTAACAAGGGCCCGCTCGTACCATGCGGCCTGTAAACCGCGCCCGTTAGCGCAAATGCATCGAGAGGAAGAGATGGGAACGACCGAAACAATCGCAATCGAGAATGCACACATGCCCCCCTTTTTCACAAAAATTCCGGTTTCCATTGATCGGGGGGAGGGGGTTTATGTTTGGGACGAGGAGGGAAACCGGTACCTTGACTTAACAGCCGGCTGGGGGGTGACTTCCATCGGGCATGCGCATCCTGCCATTCAAGCCGCCTTGATGGAGCAGTCCGCACGTATTCTACAAAATCCAAACGCCGGCCTGACCTACTCACCGGCCCGCTCGCGGCTGCTGTCGCTTTTATCAGGCGTCCTGCCCAAAAACCTCACACGGGTTTTCTTCTCGAACAGCGGGGCGGAGGCGAATGACGCCGCCATAAAACTTGCGCGAAAGGTTACCGGCCGCCGGCATGTTATCGCGGCCGAAGGCAGTTTTCATGGTCGTACCATCAGCACGGCATCGGCAACGGGCCAAGCGAAACACCGTGAAAAGTACAATCCGCTTATGCCCGGTTATTTGTTTGTTCCCTACAACGATCCGGAAGCGATGCGAAGCGCCCTTCACGATGACGTTGCGGCTGTCATCCTGGAACCGGTTCAAGGTGAAGGCGGGGTTCGGATCCCGTCGGCGGGATACTTGGAGAATGTCTCCCGCCTTTGCCGAGAAAACGGCACGCTGTTGATCGTGGATGAGATCCAGACCGGTTTCTGTCGTACCGGCCCGATGTTCGCTATCGGCGAAACAACGACCCAGGCCAGTTTTTTGACCATGGCCAAGGGCATCGCCGGCGGTTTCCCCCTTGGCGCTTTGGCGATGTCCGAGGAGGTGTCCGACCGATTGGAGATCGGTGATCATGGCGGCACCTACTGTGGCAACCCGCTTGCCTGTGCCGTGGCCTACGCGGTTATCCGGTATCTGGTCGATAACCATATCAGCGCGCATGTCACCGAGCTGGGGCGATATGCGCTCGATGAGATGTCGCGCTGGCAGGAAAAGTATCCCAAAGTTGTTACCAACGTCCGGGGCAAGGGGCTTTTGCTTTTGGTGACGTTCATCGACGAGGTCACCGCCGCCAGCGTCACGGATGAATGCTTATCCCGGAAGCTTTTCGTTCGCCAAACGAATGGGAATGGGATTCGTTTGTTTCCGGCATTGACCATCGAACGAGACCAACTGCATGATGGGCTTGCAACGTTTCGACAGGCAATCGAGGTTGTGGCCCAAAAATAGGGTGTTCATTATCGAAGGCCCGATTTGTGAAACCCATTAAGCCGCTCTGGTCTGATACCCAATAGGTGAGACGCAGGAAATTTTATGTCAGATATCAAGATAACCAAAGGCTACGTCCCTGGCGCGCTTGGACGCGTTGCTGAACTTCATGGTGCTTTCTACCATAGACACTGGGGATTCGGAGTCTTCTTCGAAGCCAAGGTCGCGACCGGACTTGCGGAGTTTCTCCAAAGGTATGATGGGCGCCGAGACGGTTTTTGGACGATGTCGGTAAACGGCCGCGTGGAAGGCTCAATTGCCATTGATGGCATTCATGCCGAAGATGAGGGCGCGCATCTGCGATGGTTCTTCGTGTCGGATGCCTTGCGTGGCAAAGGCGCCGGCAACCAGCTCATCGATACCGCCATCAACTTTTGTCGAAGCAAAAATTACAAGAAGATATACTTATGGACATTCGAAGGGCTCTTCGCGGCGAGGCATCTTTATGAAAAAGCCGGCTTCAGGCTTGTTGAGGAATATAGCGGGACCCAGTGGGGAACTGAGGTCAAAGAACAACGCTTCGAGAGTGTTTTAGCATCCCTGGCATAACGTTTGTTCCAGCGGACGCCCTATAATTGATATAAATGTGAATTTTATTCATAGGAAGATCCATGCCGACGACGTTGCAACTACCCAGAACCGAAAACTACCCGGAAATCCAAAAACGTGTCGATGCCTATAACCGGATTTCCGGCCTGCATCAGGCCATCGTTCATATCCTTGCCATTATCTACAGCCCAACGGCCAGGACCCATATCCTCAACAGCCTGAAAAAATTGTATCCTGACGATGCAAAAATAAAGCGCTTCAAGGTGAGCGACATCGATCCGATCCTGGACCACCTGGTCCAAGAGGGCATCGTCAAACAGGATGAGATGCAGTTTCAATGCTTGAATTTCCTGAGGGACCCGATTTGCCGATTCCTGGTGGACAACGGCCGGTTTGCTGAAATTGCCGATGCCGTCCAGCGTGCGATACCGATGTCCCTGTCATCGTTTCCCAGCTATGAGCTGGTGTTCAGAGAGATCCGAATTTCAATTTATCTGGGGGATATCGATGATATTGACCAGCTGATCGACTATTATGACCGGCATTATGCTTCCCATAACCGCTTGGCGGATCATCCCTTTGTTGGCATGTTCAGATATGCCTTTGATGCCGATTGGGTTCGCAGGAATTTACCCGAGGCGTTGCAGGCGGATATCGCCGCCGTGCTGGTGGATTACTTCCAACGCACCCATGCGTCGGTGTCTCCGAACATGCTCGTCTTCCTGAGGCATTATTCCATCTTGGCACCTGAGACGACGATGGGGCGAAACATTCGCTGCTTTCTGGCCGAACAGCTTGTTTTCAACGGCCAGCTTGACGAGGCGCAGGAAATGGTGGCCGATGACCCGGGCATGTCACCCCCCCTGATCGGTGGCGTCACCTCATTTCTAAGGGGCGCCAATTCCGAGGCCATCACCCATTTTGCGGCGGCCCTGGAGCAATTAAAGAAAGGCACCCGCAAGCGGAAAGTCTATTTCAACAGCGTGTCCGGGCTGTTTTATATCCTGGCGCTTGTGAAAAGCGACGATCCCCAACAGATGCAGACGGCCAAGACGTTTAGCGCTATTGGCGCCAAGGACGGGCGTAGTTCCTGGCAGCGGACCTATATGGCCTTGGGCATGCTGATCGGTGCCCGGCAAGGCGATCCGGATGCGCTCGCGTCCCTCCGGGAATGGGTGGTCTTTTTCAATCGGGAAAATCCGATTGCCGTGTTTATCCAATGCCTGGCGGTGTATTGGATGCATAAACGCAAAGGCCGTGAAATGGTCGATGCGTTGAAATTCCTGCATGGCGTCGCCACCAACACCCCGGGTTCCGCCTGGCTGCTGGCCGAAGTCTCGACACTGCTGGCCCGGCTGAAGGTTGACGGATACGATGACGCCCAGGCAAGGGCATTTTTTGAGCAGAGCGGCATCCAGAGCATTATCGACCTAGTCCAACCCAAAAGCCGTTGGCAGCAGGCCCTGACCGCATTGATCAGCCTGGACCGGCAGGCCTCCCCGGCCGTTGGCAGCGACCGTCCGTCGCGGCTGGTTTGGTTTTTCGATTGGAACGAGGGGTATGAATATTGGACGCTCGCCCCGCGCGAACAGGTCAAAACCGCCGCTGGCAAATGGAGCAAGGGCCGCAAAATCGCCCTCAAGCGGCTTTACTACGAGAGAGACACCTTCGATTTCCTGACGGCCCAGGATAACGCGGTGTGTGCCTGTATCCAAGAGGAACGGTCATATTACCGGGGCTATCCGGAGGTGAGCTACGATTTTTCGGAAAGGGCCCTGATCGCCCTGGCCGGACATCCATTGGTCTTCTCAGAAGAGGATCCTTCCGTTCAGCTGGAAGTCGTCAGCGAATCACCGGCGTTGGTGGTCAACAAAGAGAAAGGCGGAAAATACAGCCTTGAATTTGCCGACGATGTCGTGGACCGCGACAGCGATGTCCAGCTGGTTTGGGACTCGCCCACGCGGGTCAGGGTGATCGAAACCAACCTGGATGTGCGGCTGATCGCCAAAATTATCGGCAATGGGCTCAATGTGCCGGCTGCGGGCAAAAAGCAGCTTCTCGATGCCGTTGCGCGGGTGTCCTCCATGGTAACCGTGCATTCGCAGATCGCGGGCGTCGGGCAAACGGCCGAAGCAGCCACGGCCGACCCCACGCCCAATATCCACCTGCGCCATTTCGGACAGGGACTTAAACTCGATGTCTGGGTCCAACCCTTTGCCCCCGAGGGTCCCTGTTTCCGGCCCGGGGAAGGCGGCGAAACCGTCATTTGCGACGTCGGCGGCAAATCGTTGCGCACCCAACGCGATCTTGAAGGGGAACGGCAGCTTGCCGGCACGGCCGTGGCCGCCTGTCCGACCTTGGCTGCCATGGGGGACTCCGATGCCGACCGGTGGCAGTGGGACCTGCCTGATCCGGAAACCTGTCTCGAAACCCTCATGGAATTGAATGCCCTGGATCCGCCGGCGGTCCTGAAATGGCCGGACGGTGAACCCTTCACCGTTCGCCCGCCGGCAGAGATGAAACGGTTTTTCGTCAACGTCAAAAAGGAGAAAGACTGGTTCGCCCTGTCCGGAGAACTCAAGCTGGACGATGGCCTGGTGATCTCCATGGAACGGCTCCTCGAACTGCTGGAGACGGCCAAGGGGCGTTTCATCCAACTGGATGACGGCCAGTTTCTGGCCCTGACCCGGGTGTTCCGAAAGCGCCTGGAAGAGTTATCCGCCTACTCGAAAAAATCGGGCAAAAACCGCTATTTTCATCCCTTGGCGGCCCTCTCCCTGGAAACCCTGGCCGGGGAGGTGGGCGGCTTTCGCGGGGATAAACACTGGGCGGCCCATCTGCGGAAATTCAAGGATGCGCGTGCGTTGACGCCTGAAATGCCGTCGACCCTCAAACGTGATTTGCGAGGCTATCAGGTGGAAGGCTTTGTCTGGCTGGCGCGGCTGTCCCATTGGGGCGTGGGCGCGTGCCTGGCCGATGATATGGGACTGGGGAAAACCATTCAGGCGTTGGCCGTGATGCTCACGCGTGCGGCCAGCGGCCCGAGCCTGGTTGTCGCCCCCACGTCGGTGTGCATGAACTGGGAAACCGAAGCCCATCATTTCGCGCCATCGCTGAACGTCGTCAGCCTGGGCAATGGCGAGCGGGAGAAGATCGTGGCCGATCTGGGCCCCTTTGACCTGCTGCTGATCAGTTACGGCCTGCTGCAACAGGAGAAGGTGGCCGGGATGCTGGCCGGCATCCCATTTGAAACCATCGTGCTGGACGAGGCCCAGGCGATCAAGAACCTGACCACCAAACGCTCCCAGGCGGCCATGACCCTGGATGGCCATTTCCGGCTGATCACCACCGGGACCCCCATCGAGAACCACCTGGGAGAATTGTGGAACCTTTTCCGGTTCATCAACCCCGGCCTGCTGGGATCGCTGAAGAATTTCAACGAAAAATTTGCCATCCCCATTGAAAAAGAAGGGGCTGCTTCGGTGCGCCAGCGCCTGAAAAGACTCGTTCAGCCGTTTATTCTCAGGCGAACCAAAAGCCAGGTGCTGGAGGAGTTGCCCCAGCGCACCGATATCCTCATGCCGGTGGAACTCAGTACCGGGGAGCTGGCGTTTTACGAAGCCCTGCGCCGCCAGGCCCTGGAATCCCTCAGCGGGGAGGATGCGCCTTCCGAAAACATGCACCTTAAAATCCTGGCCGAAATCATGAAACTTCGCCGGGCTTGCTGCAATCCCAAACTGGTTTTGCCCGACGCCGATCTGCCCAGCGCCAAGCTGAACGCATTTTCTGAAATTGTCGATGAACTCCTGGCCGGCGGACACAAAGCCCTGGTTTTCAGTCAGTTTACCGGGCATCTGGATCTCATCCGCAAGGTTGTGGAAGAGAAATCGGTCCGCTATCAGTATCTGGATGGAAGTACTCCGCAGAAAGAGCGTCAGCGGCGGGTGGCGGCATTTCAAAATGGCGACGGGGATCTGTTTCTGATCAGCCTCAAGGCCGGTGGCGTGGGCCTGAACCTGACCGCTGCCGATTACGTCATCCATATGGATCCCTGGTGGAATCCGGCCGTCGAGGACCAGGCCGCCGACCGGGCCCACCGTATCGGCCAAACCCGGCCGGTGACCGTCTACCGCCTGATCGCCCGGCATACCATCGAGGAGAAGATCGTGGCCCTGCATCGCTCCAAGCGGGACCTGGCCGACAGCCTGCTCGACGGGACCGACATGAGCGGCAAGATGAGTGCCGATGCGCTGCTGGCATTGATTCGGGAAGGGTGACGATTCCCGGGTCCGGGTTAAGCCGCTTTGATTCTGGGACATCACCCAACGGCGGCGCCAGCGGCAACAGCACTATTGACTTGAAGAAAAAAAATGTCATACTACCTTTTTTTCAACATTTTGAGTTATATAAGCGTCTGTTCGAGGCCATTATCCCTCAATTCAAAGGAGTCCTGACGATGAAAACCCGAATGTGTAGAACCCTTTTGTCTTTGTTCCTTATTGCTATTCTTCCGCTCGTTTTGTTGTCGTGCGGGGATCAAGGCTCCAACAATGCCCTTGAAGAGCGGGTTGGCAAACTGGAAGATCAGATTGAAGCGTTATCCGAACAGGTTACCCTTTTATCCCGGCAGATCGAAAAGACATCGGTGAAAGCGCAGCCGGCGGTTCCGGAAAAAAAGTTGAAGGCCGGTTTTGTGTACGTGGGTCCGGTCGGGGATTATGGATGGTCCCATGCGCATGATTTGGGCCGAAAATATGCCCAGCAGCAGCTTCCCTGGCTGGATACCGTTTATGTGGAATCGGTGGCGGAGGCCGATTCGGCGAGAATCATCGATCGCTTCATTCAGGAAGAGAAATGTGATGTGGTTTTCACGACCAGCTTCGGCTACATGGACGACACGATAAAAGCCGGCCAGAAATATCCGGATCAAAAATTCATGCATTGTTCCGGGTTTAAACGGCTTCCAAACGTCGGCACCTATTTCATCGATCTTTACCAGACCTACTATTTGAACGGATTGATGGCCGGCGCCCTGACCAAAAGCAATAAAATCGGATATGTCGCGGCCTTTCCGATTCCCGAGCTGGTGCGTCATATCGACGCCTTCGCCCTGGGCATCAAGGCGGTCAACCCCAAGGCCCAGGTCCATGTCCGCTGGACCTATGCCTGGTACGGCCCTGACAAGGCCCGCGAGGCCGCCGAGGCGCTCATCGCCGAAGGTTGCGATGCCCTCGCCTTTACCGAGGACACGCCAACGGTTGTCGAGGTGGGGCAGGCACATACGGAGAAGGGAAAACAGATCTACACCTTCAGCCATTACAGCCCGATGCAGGCCTATGGAAAGGATTCGGTGGTTTCCGGGCAGATCGTCGATTGGGGCGGCATGTATGTCAAAATCCTGAAGGACATTCATGACGGGACCTGGAAGAATTATGATCTCTGGTGGCTCGTTGCCCAAAAGGCCGCTATTTTGGGCGGTGCGCTGGATGCGCCGATCAATCCGAAATTTGTGGATGCCTTGAAAGCGGTCAATGTCGATACCCAGGATTTCGGCACGCTTTCGGTCTACGATCTGGTGTTTAAACGCTACGATCAGATGAAGACCGGTACCCAGGTGTTTGATCCCTACATGGGCCCCATCACGGACAATACCGGCAAACTGCAAATCAAGGATGGCCAGACGGCCACGAAAGACGATCTCTTGAGCATGATGTACTATGTGGACAATGTCGTGGGCAGCATTCCCAAATAACGGATGGCTCGCGTCCGACTGAATCGCGGGGGGCTGGAAAAGACCGTTCCGGCCCCCCTTGTTTTTAAGGACCAGCGTTTTTAAGGATCAGGATGATGTCCCCAATAATCGAATCCCTTGAAATGGTGGATATTTCCAAATCATTTCACGGCGTGAAAGCCAATCATCGGATTTCCTTGAAAATCGAATCCGGCGAAATTCTCGGGTTGCTGGGTGAGAATGGCGCCGGAAAAACGACGCTGATGAACATTCTCTACGGTATTTATCAGCCGGACAGTGGCGAAATTCGTATCAATGGAAGGCGGGTTGCCATTGATTCGCCCAGGGATTCCATCGCCCACGGAATCGGCATGGTGCACCAGCACTTCATGCTGATCCAAAACCACAGCGTCATCGAGAACATCGCCTTGGGGTACCTTCAATCACCGGCGTTGTTTCCCCAAAAAAAACTTCGCCAGCGAATCGTTGAATTTTCGAAAAAGTTCAACTTCAATATCGATCCGGACAAAAAAGTATGGCAGCTTTCGGCCGGTGAACAGCAACGGGTCGAAATTATCAAGGCCCTGGTCAATGGCGCCGGGCTTCTCATCCTGGACGAGCCCACATCGGTCCTCACGCCGCAGGAAACCCGCGATTTTTTTCAAATCCTGGAGAAGATGAGAAATGACGGGAAAATGATCATTCTCATCAGCCATAAGCTCGATGAGATCAAAAAGCTTTGCGATCGGGTAACGGTGCTGCGCAAGGGAACGATTGTGGGCGATGCCGATACCCATTCGTTGGACAAACGCGCCATGGCCCGCATGATGATCGGTCGCGACGTCATTTTCTCCTTCACCCGGACCGCCCTTCCGCGAAAGGAAAAAGTCCTGGACGTCAGCGATCTTTTTGTTGACGGCGACAAGGGGAATCCCGTGGTCCGGGGGATTTCCTTTGATGTGTATAAAAACGAAATTTTCGGCATCGCCGGTGTGGCCGGCAACGGCCAAAAAGAACTCGTCGAGGCGATTACCGGCTTGCGGAGCGTGACCCGGGGCCGGATACGGGTGAACGGGATCGACATTACCAACCAATCGCCCCGCAAGATCCACAACAAAGGCGTTTCCCATGTCCCCGAGGAGCGACTGCGGTTCGGCATCGCGCCCAACCTGTTTTTATATGAGAACGCCATTTTGAAACAGCATCACCAAGAGAAGTTTTCCCGGCGGGCGTTTTGGCCTATGGCCGCATCAAGCCCATACGCGCCAATTGATCAACGATTTCCAGGTGGCCACACCGTCCATTCACGTGCCGACCAAAAACCTTTCCGGCGGAAATATCCAGAAGCTGATTCTGGGCCGGGAGATTTCCGACAAACCCGACCTTTTGGTGGCCTCCCATCCGACCTATGGCCTGGATATCGGCGCAACGGAATACCTGCGCAACCAACTGCTCAAACGTCGGGCCGAAGGCGGGGCCATTCTCCTTGTATCCGAGGATTTGGACGAAGTCTTCGAACTTTGCGACCGTATCGCGGCCATTTTCCAGGGTCGATTCATGGATATTCTCGAGGCCGAGGATCCACGGCTTGCCGACATCGGCCTGCTGATGGCCGGTACCGGGCATGTGGGGATGGGAGAGGCGGCGAATGTATAAGCTACACATCAGCGACCGGGAGAATCTTTCGCCTGTCGGCACGCTAATGATTCTTTTGTTTTCCCTGACGGCCGGTTTCCTGGTTATCGGCCTGCTCTTCTTCCTTAGCGGTGTCAATCCCCTGTTTGCGTTCAAAAAGATCTTTGCCGGTTCCTTCGGGAGCCTTTACGGGATCAAGGAGTCGATCACCAAGGCGATTCCGCTGGTGCTCATCGGTGGCGGGCTCGCCCTGGCCTTCAAGGCCAAGTTCTGGAATATCGGCGCGGAAAGTCAACTTCTCATGGGGGCCATTTTCGGCACCTGGGTCGGACTCAACTGGGGGGCCGGCCTGCCGCCGGTGGTCATTGTGCCCCTGATCTTTATCGCCGGTTTCGTTGGTGGAGCCCTATGGGGGCTGATACCGGCGGTCCTTAAACTCCGCTTTGGCATCAACGAGGTGATCTCCACCTTGATGCTCAACTACATTTGCGCCGAGTTTCTGACCCTTCTGATTGTGGGCCCCTGGAAAAGCAGCAAGAAATTCGGCTTTCCCTACACCGATGATCTGCCGGCATCGGCGATCCTCTCGCTTCTGCCGGGCTCGCGAATTCACACGGTGACGCTGGTTCTGGCCGTGCTTGCCGTGACGCTTTTGACCATCGTCATCTACAAGACACGCTTCGGCTACGAGGTGCGGGTCATCGGCGAGAATCCCGATGCCGCCAAGTACGCGGGCATCGACTTCGGGCGAACGACCCTGCTGGTCATGGCCATCAGCGGCGGGTTGGCCGGAATGGCCGGGGTGGGTGAGGTGGCCGGGATTCACCACTACCTGAGTTATCCCGACGCCATTTCTTCCGGATATGGGTTTACAGCCATCATCGTTGCCTGGCTGGCCAAGTTGAACCCCATCTATGTCATCTTCTCCGCCTTCTTTTTTGCCGGCATTCTGGTGGGCGGCGACGCCATCCAGATCTCCCTGGGGCTGCCGGCGGCGACCGTTGGCGTTTTCAACGGAACCATGTTGATTTTTCTGATCATGGGCGACTTTTTCACCAAAAACAAGGTCCGCTGGGTTTCGCCAAAGGAAGGAGATTAGCCGATGGACGACATGAACATGATGATTTCCGTCGCTCAGCGGACGCTGGTTGCCGGCACGCCGCTTTTGCTCGGGACGATTGGGGAGATTATCTGCGAGCGGTCCGGCATCTTGAACCTGGGTGTCGAGGGCGTCATGGCGGTCGGTGCGGTATCGGCCTTTATCGTTACCCTTCACACGGGAAACCCCTGGCTGGGGCTGGGCGTGGCCATCGCCGCCGGCATGCTGGTTTCCATCATTCATGCCTTTGCCTCGATCAGCCTGCAATCCAATCAGGTGGTTTCCGGCTTGGCGCTGACCATGCTCGGGCTGGGAATGGCCGGCCTGCTGGGCAAACCCTATGTGGGCAAGCCCCTGGCCGTCAAGATCGATGACCTGACGATTCCCTACCTCTCGGACATCCCGGTTGTCGGGCCGATTTTTTTCAAGCAGAGCCCGTTTTTCTACCTGGCGATTCTTTTGGCCATTGCGGCCTGGTTCGTGCTTGAATACACGCTGCTTGGCATTCGCATCCGCTCGACCGGCGAGAACCCCCAGGCCACCGAAACCCAGGGCGTCAACGTCTCGTTGGTTCGGTATCTGGCGGTGATCGTGGGGGGCGGTTTCTCGGCCATGGCGGCGCGCATCTGTCGATTTCCTACAGCAACTCCTGGATCGAAGGCATGACCGCCGGGCGGGGGTGGATCGTCATTGCCCTGACCATCTTTGCCCTGTGGAATCCCATGCGCGCCATTGTCGGTGCGTTCCTTTTCGGCGGTATCTTTGTCTTGCAGTACTTGCTCCAGCCCTTGGGGATCTCACCGAATTTTCTGGCCATGCTGCCCTATCTGGCGACCCTGCTGGTACTGCTGGTGGGCGGGCTGCGGGACCGTCGGCGTTTGAATGCGCCGGCCATGCTCGGGGAGCCCTACCGCCGCGGCGAGCGCTGATCGATTCGCCCATCGTGTTGCTGTTTGACTTTCAATGGTGCAACGCGCCTGGCGCCTCGATCTCGACCCAATCTTCCTGTTTCGGGGTCGGCAGGCAATAGAAACGCATAATTGCATCCCCGTCCCCATCACACCCGCGTCCCCATCACACCCGATTTTCTGATGTTAAATTCTCAAAACCATAAGCCCCAATAAATTCGTATCCTACAATTTTTTTGTTGCATATACTTAACACTTTGTTGTATGTAACAAATACGAATTGAACAGTTAAAGGAAAGAAAAATGGATACCCATTTTCAGGTTTTTTTCGCCCGTGTCTCCAATGCCCTGGGCATCAAGAACCTTTCCGAGTTGGCAACCCTTTTGGGGGTCAACCGGTCTTCGATTACCCAGGCGCGTAAAAACAATTCCGTTCCCGCCAATTGGTTGTTGGCCCTTATGCGCAACCATGGGCTGAATCCCGACTGGCTGGAAGGCGGTAACGGCCCGAAATGGCTGAAACCCGGCGATACCGATGACGGCGAATTTTTCTCGGTGCCGAAGGTTCAGGCACGGCTCTGTGCCGGTGCGGGATCTTTTGAAGTGGAAAGTCGCATCGAAGACCATTATTCCTTTAAAACGGCGTGGCTGCAAAGCAAGGGGGCCAAAGATCGTATGGTGCTGATGGATGTATTCGGCAACAGCATGGCGCCGGAGATTAAAGACGGGGATACCGTGCTCATCGACCAGTCCCAGACGGCCATCATCGCCGGCACCGTCTATGCCGTGGGGGTTGAGGATACGATCATGGTCAAACGGATCGAAAAACATCCACGGAAACTCGTTATGTTGAGTGACAACAAGGAATATGCTCCGATTTTTTATCCGATGCGGAAATGGATCGCGTGCGTATTATCGGAAAGGTCCTATGGATATGCAGAGAGTTGAGGTGAAGACATGAACAGAACCGAGCAGATGACCATGGGCTTTCAATCCGCCACGGCAGAATTGAACCCTACGCCTCCCTGTGTGCACCGCTGCACGCCATGCCTGCCTGCGATAGGCGAATCCCAACTGCCGAGAACGCTCTCCTTTCCGCGCCTTGACCGAACCCGCGGGTTTCAGCTTCGGCGCGGGGATGTGCGTCGCTTCCTAAAAATTGTTTGCCGGGCCGCCGTGGAGTGTTTGGCAATGGCCGGAATTATCTTGTTCGCCGCATTGGCGACGCTGCTGTTGGGGCTTTAGACAATATGGTTGGAAAGAAATAATTCCACCATCCTGCTTGTCTTTGTGTCCGTCTACCGCGTTGCCGCCACAGACACATATTCTCGATATGCACCGGTGGGGGCGCCTTGTAGACGACCCCAAATCCGGCGCGATCGGGGTGAATTATTTCTTTCCGCCATCCTTGGGTGCGTTGTATATTGACACCCAATTTTAGTGAAATCTGAGAACCTTCGATTGGCCTGGCCAAGGTCGACCGAAGTAAGATTGGCCCTAAAGAGAAAAGCCCAGAGATCGGCACCGTTGAAGTTGGCGCCGCTCAGATTGGTCCAACTGAGATTGGTGTAAAAAGATACGCTCGATCAAAATTGGCGCCGCTTAGATTGGCTCCCCGGAAATCAGTCCCACAAAGATCGGCCTCTCTGAAGTCGGCGCCGCTCAGATCGGCCCAACGTCGATGGAAGTCACGAAGCTTGGCGCCGCTCAGGTCAACTCCACGCAGGTTGGCGCCGCGGAAATCAGCCTTACGAAGATCGGCACCCCGGAGATAGGCCTTCTCGATGTTCACATTTTGGAGCCGCACGGGTTGCTCCGGGTTATGTTTTCTCCACGCGTTCCACTCCGTCATGTCGTGCTTTGCCGAACACTTCATCAGCAGATCGAACTGCTCCCAGCTGAACGCCACGCCCGCGTTTTGCCGTTTAACTTCTGTTGTGAGCATTTTTAGAACCTCCCAGCTTGGTTAATGGTCATTCTTGATTTTTGGCGCAATGTGTCCGCCCTCTGCGCCGTCTTCCCTCTTTTCATAGTTGATCGTCTATGACGTTTATAACAATATTTGTGCCAGCAAGCCGTTTTTACAAAAAATCAGTTTTTTTACTAAAAATCTATATATTTTAAATGCTGTTGGGTCTCCATATAGACGGTAGAATGTGTAATTTAAAAACGACATCTACAAAAAAGCAATACAAAAATGTATCTTGTTGTCACGCTTGCATGCGATTGCCCTGCAAGTCCGCCCAAGATTCTTTGACGGAAGGATGGCGGTGCAAGAAAATGTCGGGAGAAAGATATAACGATCAGGAACGGTTGATGGCCAACATAGACGGCTTTTCACCGGACGGCCCGCTCTCCTTCTCGCTGATGTTGATATGCCTTCAGATGAAGAGCGTCTATCCTCGGCGCGAAGACGGTGAAGGTGGAGAAAAACCCGGCGGCGATCAAGACATCCAACCTCAAGATGAGCAGCGGCAAGGATTCAGCCGAGATTGTCAATTGAACAATCGGCGCTGGCAGGGTAAACTAAATACATGCAAGGGTCATCCACGCTTCGACATGCACATTTGAGGCGCCTATTGCTGGTCGCCCTCCTGACATGGGTTTGGGGCTGTTCCACTTTTACCAGCACCACGCCATCGACGGAACCGTCCGGAACGGTCGGCAAAAGGGCGTATTTGCCGCGTCCGCGTATCCAGACCATCGGCTTCACCATCCAGGTGGGCGCTTTCGCCAGCGAGCGCAACGCTTCGGCCTATGCCCGGCTGTTGCAATCCAAGGGGCTGGACGCCTACCATTTCATCGATACGGACGGTCTGTATAAAGTCCGTTTCGATCGTTTCCCCACCAAGGCAGTTGCCCTGAACCGCGCCCAAAGGCTGAAGACCGACGGTACTATCGAAGTTTACTACATCGTGCGCGCCTTGTTGTACGAAGATATTGCCGGTGCGACACCGCAATTGCAGCATGATTTGATTCAGACGGCACGGCGCTTCATTGGCGTCGAATACCACTGGGGCGGCACCACCGTGGAAACCGGGATGGATTGCAGCGGGTTGACCCAGACGGTCTACCGCCTGAACGGCATCGATCTGCCCCGCACCGCCCGTGAGCAGTATGCCGCCGGTGATCCGGTCTCGCGTAACGATCTGGCCAAGGGCGACTTGGTTTTTTCGATACCAGCCGCTGGGGCAAAATCAACCATGTGGGTATTTATTGCGGCAACAACACCTTCATTCATGCCCCCAGCAGCGGCAAGCGCATTCAGACGACGTCACTGTCCAAGGCTTATTACAGGAATCACTTTGCCGGCGCCCGTCGCTATTTTTGATGGTGGAATGACAGAGAACACTTCTTTTATACGCCATTTATCCCCTGTTCCAGGTAGGCCCTGGCCCGTGCAAAAGCGGTGTCAATTTCAGGGACATGCTGCGGCAGCTGGTCACGGATGGCTTCCAGGTATTTGTTTTCCTGCACCAGTTCAAATGTCCGGCGGAAATTGATATCGTAAATCCACCCGATCTGTAGCAATTTAAAATCATTCAGGGTCCGAAGGTCCGCCATACGTACGAGTTCACCGTGTACTATCGATTGGCAGACGGCGTCGGAATATCCATCACTGTCCGGCAGATCCAGTTCAACGGCCTTGTTGCGGTTGTCTGATATATTGCGGTAGTAGTCGGTTACCACCCGCCAGATATCGACCTTGTCCGCATCCCTGAGCAGTTTGAGGAGCAAAAGGGAACGTGCACCGGCCTGGCGGGGAAGGGCCAAACGATTGTGACAGGCCACGGCCTGCAAAATGATATCGGCCGATTCTGGATCAAAACCTTCCAGAAGCCGGTTCTCCCTGATAATTCGCACCCCCAGGGCGGCATGATCTTCCGACTTTCGGTCTACAAAGGTCCGATAGCGTTGATACTGTTCAAAGCGGCCGATATCGTGCAGCAACGCAGCGGTCTCAGCAACAATCAGATCCTGATGGGACAGCGCAAAGCTCAGGCTATTGGCGATGTCTTTGATGTTCTCGCAAACATGCCGGGTATGGTCTGCCTTCAGGTCGATGTTCTTCCGAAGCTCCGCATCATCGCCATCAAACCCGCAAATGTAAGCATCAAACCATTTTTTCAAATTCGATAACAAGGAATCCAGGTTCATCATAAATCACTCCGAATCCGGCCGTCAGGCAGCATGTTGTCAGGATGGTAGCGGCCGGCCTCCTCCATCTGAAAAGCACATCCTTTCCGGTAGTCCTCATGCCATTTGTCGCGGACCGGAAGCCATTCACAGATATCCTTGCGCCAGGCTTCGAGAAGCAAAACCTGACTAAACCTATCTACAGGTAGTATTTATCAAACGACCCGCCTTCCCGTTTTTTGATAACCCATTTATAGTAAACTCCCGAGCCCTGTTCACAAAACTCAGAGTCTCCGATAAGCGTTTTGAGGTCCTTTGTACTCGTGGTGCTGATACAGTACTGGTTTGGGTCGAGGATGTATATCCATCGTCCGCGCTTGATGAATCCTATGGCATGGCCTATGTCTGCATTGCCGTCAAAAAAACCGATGTGGAGGTAGTTCTCTGTGCATAAGGTCGTTACGATATCGTCTGCCATAGCAGCGGCTGTGGAGTCGTCCGGTTGGGTGGTCATCTGGTGCGGGCCGGATTGTATTACTTTCAGGTGATCCGGATAGCTTTTTTGGTGGCATAGACGCCATCCGTACGGGTGAAATAACCGGTCACAATATCCTTTACGCCCGAATTGCTGCTGAATTTCCGGTAAAACTTATGGCGATCAATTCCCACCCGCCGCAAAAAATTTTTGTCCGTAAATAAGCTGTTTTCTTGCAGCGATTTGACGATCCAGGTTGTCACAATGCCCGTGCAGTAACCACCTTTGTTGATATTCTCTTCCCATAAGGTTGAATCCATCGGCTCATCTCCTTTCTCTTTTTAAGTCCAATGGGGACGTTGTTTATAAACGATACTAACCTTTTCGTCGCAAAATCTGGGCGACGCCAGAGGTCGTCAATCCCAACTGCCTGCCCGTTTCCGCCATGGACAATCCCAACTTATTGACCAACTGGAGGACCAGCTGCCTTCTTACTGTTGAAACCGCTTGCCGCCGGCTGCCGTTGCGAAGTACATCGATGGAAATATCAGACGCCGTGCAGCAACGGTTGATCAGCTTCCTGGCGCTTTCCAGAACCGCATCGTCGGCCAATTGCCGTCGAATATGTTGCTCGGCCTCATCAATCATTCGAGTAACAAAATCGCCGGAGCCAAGATGCGTGCATCACCCTTTTCGGGAGTGCCGCTACGGCGAAGGGATTTGACCACCGACCAGCCACCCATGGAGCGAATCAAACCGCCGCCGACCAAGTCAGGCCGTTGCCCCTCAGCGATGCCTTTTTTCACGAATGCCCGATACACGCGCTTTGCTTCACCCTCGGTCCGACCGAACCATTTCAGTACATAATCTCTATCCTGCCACGGGGCATCACATCGGGCCATCACTACCCCATGACCACACCACGGATGGCGGTCTAATTGCGCCAAGTCTTCAACGATCCCTGCACGCAGCGGGTTTAAATGGATGTAGCGAACCAGTTCCCTAAAATAGGTATCTTCTTCACAGATGATTGATTTATACCGGTTTTGAAAAAGATGACCGTAGCGATGATGACGGCGATTGTAGGAAATGGCATAGCCGGTCAGGAACCGCCGCATGAAAACGGAAATGCCCGCCGTCCCGCTGCGCATGAGGATGTGAGCATGGTTATCAAGTAAGGCCCAGGCATAAATCGCTGTGCGGCTGTTTTCGGCATTCTGCCCCAAACGAGTGATAAAATTCTCGCGATCCAGATCATCGTCAACGATATTACGCCGTTCGATGCCGCGTAAAATCACGTGATGAAGAGTTCCCGGAGAATCTAAGCGTGCACCGCGTGGCATGGCGTTCACCTTTTGAAGTACTGTCGGTATGGAGGAGAAACTCAACAATATTTATGACAGCATTTTGTATTGTTTGTCAACAACGTCCCTATATTTCCTAAAATCACGCGATGAAGGGTTCCCGGTGTATCTAAACGCGCACCGCGTGGCATGGCGTTCACCTTTTGAAGTATTGTCGGTGTGGAAAAACGCAAGAATGTTTATGGCAGCATTTTGTATAGTTTGTCAACAACGTCCCAATATTTTCCCCAATATTTTCCTGTATTTCCTGTGATGGCCAGAAAATTTACTATCGGGCTGCTTCAGAAACGACAGTTTATTGGGTCAGGTTTTTGCTTGCAGTTGAGTCGGTTTTTGACTGGCGGTGACGATAACAGACCAAGACCAGAATTTAATGGTTGGGAAAAACTGATCTTGGTCTATATTTTAACAATCGTCTTTAGAATTGAAATGCAATTTTAGAAAAAACAAGTTTTTCGGAACCTCATATGATCCACATGATAGGTACTTGGGCGTGATTTTGTATGCAACGACGTCCAAGTACTATATTTAGTCGTTTGAATTGCAAAGCGCATCCATCGCGTCGGATTTTGTTTCGTAAATTTCATTTAATGCGCCTTGGCCATCAACCCAAACCACCCATTTACCTGCAGGTTCTTCAACTTGGCTTATATATCCAATATAATCTCCATTATCGCCGTACACATTGTAATGATATCCGGCGCTATCCTGAAAATCAAATTCTTCGCTAACAGAGCAAGCTAATGCACTATTTACAAGGCAAATTAAAGAAATTAATATTATATTAATAATATATTTAAATTTAATTATCATTTTTTGCTCCTTCCATATCTTATTAATATTATTATTCTGCTGGAATAGAAACTGTCACTGGGATTTCCATTATAGTGGCTACATCCTCAGCAATAACTTCAAGCCTGAAAGCAAAAACATGATCAACACCAGAATCTAATGCCAAACTTCTGGTAAATTGAACATCAAAAGTAATAGTATCTCCAGGCGAAACGTCTTCATGCTTTTCTGGGCTTATTGATTGAACCAGATCGGCAAAATCGCCATTTGGTACAAGTTTTACATCAATCTGTGAAGCCGCCCCTTCTAACGCGGCAATAACGGCATCAACAATTTCGGCGCTGTTTCTGGATAAAAGGAATGTATCACCATCCGTGGCAGCAGCCATATTGATAACATCTGATATATTTCCCCCAGATTGAAGCCCATATACACGTATTTTTAGATCATTAAGAGCAGTAACAGTCTCATCCCAGCTAGCACCGGGATAGCTACTTTCTTTGTGAAAACTGTAATCTGTGGCCAAAAAGATTACAGGAAGAGCACCTTCTCGCCAACCTACATCTGACGACTCAATTGTATAGCCGTAACTAGATACCGTTCGCCCGATACCTGTTGCAGCTTGATAAAGTGCTTCTAATTGACTTTCAGGACCATCCATTCCATAATGTAAACTAAGGTTATTTATAGAAGAAATAATTTCAGAAGAATCTGATGTAAGCATCTGATCAAGCCTGTAAGCATAATCACCGTAAGAACTGCTTCCATAGGGAGACCATGGAAAATCGCTAAAGGATGTTAAACCAATTTGTACATTCCGGCCAGCAGAATTAAATGCATTCACCAAGTCGATGGCTTTAGATTTAAATTGTGCGATATCATCTCCATAACTACCTGAAACATCAACCATAAATATTATGTCAACCTTGTCGAAAACATCGTCCGATGGCACAGTTACCTGTACCGGCACTAGTACAGATGTGTTTTTTGGAAGTGTAACATCAACCTTATCCCCTATTGGAATAGTTTTGTCCTCAAGACTATCAACCGCTGCCTCGAGAGCCCCTTGGACATTCAAGCGAGCACTTTTCCCCTCACAGTCCAACCCAGTGTTATAGAAGCATTTTCCATCATCTCTAACTTCTCCGTTAGCTATAGACAGAATTCTGGTAGGCTCATTGGGGGTGACGCCATTTGTCTCTACTTCTGGATCGACAGGTAAGGAACTCTTGCGTAAAAGCTTGCGGATTTCATCCGGGGTCAGATCAGGATTAACCGATTGCATAGCGGCAATTGTTGCAGTGACGAGCGGAGCAGCGAAAGATGTTCCTTGGGCTTCATTTCCTTTAGAGTCCTTAACGTATTTGCCACATGCAACAATGTCAACTTCCGGACCTATATTTGAAAAGTCTGCTATTTCAGGTATACTTGAAAATGGCCAATACCAGGGTAAATTTTCATGAGCACCAACAATTATGAGAGAGTCAGTTTGAATAGAGGATGGGACCCAGAATTTTGCCCATGAATGTGTATTTCCAGCAGCTGCTACGATGATAACGTTAGGATAGTCTTTTTCTATTTTATTTTTAATCCATTTCTCAATATTATCTCTAAGATCAATAAAACCTTCTTTATCGATGCACGCATTATCGCAAGCATCGCAACAAATATCGTCACCATCTTTATTTGGAGCTCCTTCTTGTCCAGTTCCGAAACTCCAATTTATTACAGTAGCGCCGCTTTTTACCAACTCAATAGTGCTATTAAATGCGTCTCCCCAAGTAGAACCTGATTTCTTTACCGCAATATTAAATCCACCATGATTTCTTTCAAGTCCTTGAAGAAGACCAGCATTCTTTCCGGTTTTAGTTTTACCATCGCCTATCTCAGCTGCGATTATACCTGTCACTGTGCTGCCGTGATCAGTGCTACTACTGGTGTCAGTAGAATATAGAGCGATATTGTTTGATCTATCAGAGCCATTTGCACTGTAACCGTCAAAATCGCTGGCATCAAAATCAAGCCCATTTTCAATTACTCCAATCGACGTAAAATTTGGGTGGAGTTTGGTTGCATCAGTTGGGCTTACATTATCGGTATAAAATTTAGCTCCCTCTTCAACCTTATTAGTTGCCCTTTGCCCATAAAAATCATCATCATCTGACCAATCAGCTTCTTGGCTTGAAATTGTATAGTCTATCATACAAAAATCGACTGCAGGATCATCTTCAACTACTTTCTTAATATTCTTCAAAGCCTCTAACTTGATTGAAGAAAATTGAATTTGAAATAGCAGTGTAGATGGATCATATCCTACAATTATTCCCCCTGTATCATCAGCAATTCTTTGGGCTTCAGAATTGTTAAAAAAGTCTGTTTTAAGGTATACTAATAAGATATTTGATGCAATTTTTTGTCCAGCCTCGTTTGTTATCATGTCTTCATCAGTTGGAGATTTGAATGAAGAGTTTGTAATTGTGAAAAAAAAATTGATTGCTTGCTCTATTCCCTTGTCTAATAAACAGAGGGCCGCTTTTACAATCATATGGGACATCAAATTGTAACAGATTTAAATTTATTACAGATGAGGAAGCAATCATGCCTGAAAAGATAACTTCAATAGGTTCTTCGTCGATTGCACCGCTGTAACCTATACTAATCTTGTCTCCAGGCATTCCTCCTTCTGATGAAATCTGCACAATTCTTAAATTTTCAGAAGTAACGTCCCAACTAAGTGCTGATGGATCAAAAGGATAACTACGGTTTTGTCTGATTGTAAAAGTATCGTCTCCGGTAACTGATGATTCTGCAGCTACGTTCCCAAAATTTATATCACCGTCTATAACGGTGGTGAAATCAGAGCTGCTAGTCAGCGTCGCAGACACGTTAACTTCAACATCTTCACCAGTATTTGTAGCTGTTGCCTTAAAGGTATAATCGTATTCAGTTCGACTTGCTCTGGTTTTACTAACGAGTTGATAATTGTCATCTATCAACAAATCTGCTGAAACTGGTAAAGAAAATAATAGAGATATAATTGTACAAAATAAAAACGTAATTAGTCGTTTATCTTTAATCATCATTTTCACCTCATAAGCAGTATTTTATATGACTATGATTTTTTAATTTTCTTCCGGTATCCCGCCAGGCCTATCAATCCAGTTCCAAGCAAAACCATTGTAGTCGGCTCAGGAACAGGAGCAGTACCGGGTACTGATTCTCCAGAATCAACGAAAGCATAGTCAGAATCATAAACTTCAAAATATTGTCCGTTTGGATTGCCTGTACCGAGCCAGTTAAATTGAACAGAAAAGGATTCGGCCAACGAAGCACCATCGACCAACGCCAGTGCATCATAGGCACCGTCATCAGGAGAACCAAATATTACATCCGGATCATAGGCAATGACATCCCAATCACTTGGTGATGATACAGGTGTGATGTTTTCATAAAGCCCATATTCGAAAAATATTTGGAATCCATAGTCAGCATTGAAGTCATAATCGCTGACATAATAATCATACTGCCAGAGTCCTGACCCTAAGTCGGTAGCATTATAAGTTATGATTATAGCCTTTGCTGAAGACACTTGAAAAATTATTAAACAAAGAAGGGTAAATAAACATTTTTTTCATAATAAATCTCCATTTTCAAAATAATCACATTAGCTTAGGATGAAAAAGAAACGAACGAATGAACGAATTAATACTGCATTCCAAAAAAACAGAAATAATTACCCCCTTCCTTAATTTCTGCTCGTAGAAATTTATAATATTGTGGTTTTATGATATCATCAAAATGTGGTTAGCAAAGTACCGTCAAATAAAAAAGCCAAGTTACCATTAACCATGGCAACCCGGCTTTCTCACAAAAGGTCTGTGGCTCACACCCCTGAGAGATCCGTGGCTTTCCGTCCCCGCCTCGCAACAGGTTTGGCTTTACATAGTGCAACATACAATTTGTAGAGTTTAAACAAACTCAGAAGAGCAATAGCCTATCCAAAATTAAATTATACAATTTAACCAATTTAGTATTTGCGGTTGAGATAACCGCGAGGAAGCATGAATGATAGTGGTGATTCATTCATGGCAAGAAAGGAAGCAAGGATCGTACATTTCAAACCTGTTATTAATGACAGGTTGATGCACAACCATCTAATTTTTATTGATCATTTAACACACTAACTTCTGCTTTTCAAAGTGATTGGCGCATACAATTGAATAAATATGAATTGTTTGTGGAGTTTTTTTCACATATAGAATGGTATTTATTTCACAATATAAATTATCTTACACAAAACGATCACTCTTTTACTTAATCAAACTCAACTGTGTAATATTGTGACACTCCTTCAACGCATTTTTGGCAGATATTGTAACTTTATCTCCCACATCAATCTCCCACAAATAGTAAAATATAAATAATAACAGTCATCTTTGCAAACACATCATTTGGCATATAATGTGCCAGTAGAACATTGATCTTCCTTTATTGAATGAACTCATCGAAAACAACTGCTTTCATTCTTGAAATAGTTTTTCACATTGCCCAATAAAATTGAATTAAAGATGGAAAATTGCAGAGAGTACGAACTGACAGAAAAAGAGGCAGTGGTTTTGAACTGGATTAAAGAGGGTAAAAGTTCATGGGAAATTTCCAAAATTCTCAATTGCAGCAAACGTGTTGTTGATTTTCATGTTTCCAACATCAAAGATAAACTAAACGCTTCTAGCCGAGCACAAGCGGTTGCCATCGGGCTGCAATATCAATTGATTCGATTTTAAGGGAAAGCCAGTCTTTTCAACCAACCTCTCAATGGATCCCATAACCCGCCAGCTTACGCCGCAAGGTATTCAGACCGATGCCCAAAAGGCGGGCCGTTTTGGATTTGTTCTCGCCGGTCTGGGCATAGGCCTTGAGGATATGCGCCTTCTCGATTTCCGCCAACGGCTTGATGGTTTGGTCCCCGGCATCCATCTCTTCATCGGTGCAGTTTTTGGATGCCGTTTTGATGTGCGCCGGCAGATGCGTCACCTGGATGGGTGCCCCGTGCGCCAGATTGACCGCTGACTGGAGGATGGATTTCAGCTCGCGGATGTTGCCGGGATAGGCGTATTGCATCAACACTTCCAGGGCGGGTTTTTCGATGAAGCCCGGATGGCTCACATCATAATATTTTTCCAGGAATTTTTGGGCCAGCAGAAAAATATCTTCCCGGCGCTCCCGCAACGGGGGGAGATGTAGCCAGCCGCCGCGAATCCGGTAGTAAAGGTCCTTGCGAAAACGTTTTTGGGTTATCATGCGCTCCAGGTTTTCGTTGGTCGCGGCAATGAAGCGCAGGTCCACCTGTTGGTGCGTGCTGGAGCCCAGCTTGGTGAATTCACCATCTTGCAATACCCGCAATAACTTACCCTGCAAGGAAAGCGGCAAATCGCCGATTTCATCCAGAAAGAGCGTTCCCCGGTTCGTATATTCAAGGTAGCCCACACGGCCGTTCTCGGCGCCGGTGAAGGCGCCCTTGGTATGGCCGAAGAATTCGGCCTCGAACAACGAGCCGGTCAACGACGACATGTTGATGGGTGTAAACGGCTGTTGGGCGCGCGGACTGGCCCCATGGATGGCGCGGGCCAGCAGCTCCTTTCCCGTTCCGCTCTCGCCGGTAATCAGCACGGGAACCTGGCTGGAGGCATGCAGTTCGGCCTCCTTGAGAATGCGCATGACTTTCTTCGACTGGGTGATGATTGGCTTGAACGGGGCTTCGTTTTCCAGGGTCGGCAGGTCGCCGCGCTTCTCGATGTCGATGAGATCCAGGAGCCGTTTGCGCTCCAGGGTGCGTTTGATGGACAGGGACAGGTCTTCCGTGGTGACCGGTTTGACCAGGTAATCGTAGGCCCCTTTATTCAAACAGTCGACGGCGATGCGCGCCTCGTTGATCGCCGTGACCATGATGCATTCGGTGGATGGCGAGTTGGCCTTGATCGTTTCCAAAAGCGTGATCCCATCCATTTCGGGCATGGTCATGTCGATCAGGGCAAGGTCGACGACCAGTCCTGTTTCGATTTCTCCGGCCAGCTTGACGGCGCTCTCCTCCAGGCGGATGCGTTTGAACCCGATATCCGCCAGCTTCCGACCGAGGATTTCCAGGTAATCCCGATCATCATCGACAACCACAACGGAACTGTTCATGGCGATTCCTGTCTGCACGTTTGTGGTCGACCAAATATGCCATTTTGGCCTGCTCTGTTTTGGCATATTCGGCCTAAGGCGTTATTTTCGCAGGCGTTTCTTTGCTGTATATGCCAATTTGGGATAGCTGTCCAGAAAATAATCAAGCCTGTGGATGATCCGTCAACAACGCGCTGAATATAATAACAGCTTGAATTGTATATTAAAAAATATGCGTTCGATCGTTCCGCAGGTCTCTGGCACAAGGCTTGCTGATCCAAAATGGCAAAGAAATGTGACAATTTGGCCAGTCCGTTCTCCTGCTGGCCGGTAGAGACGGAAGGCGGCCGCCTTCCCGCTCCCGCTCCAGATGCAACACCGACACGTCTTTTTCATTAACGGCAATCGCTCGTTTACCGCAACAACCATAAGGGGATTGGCTTATGCACTTAAAAAACAAATTCGATACCGGTAAGTTCGCCATTCTGGCCGAGATGCTGCCGCCGAAAGGGGTGAATGTCTCCGCGATGGTCAACAGCGCCTCGCGGATACGCAACGCCGTGGATGCATTTCTCGTCCCGGAGATGGGCAACGCGGTAATGCGCATGAGTTCGCTGGGCGGCGCGATGATCCTGCAAAGCAAGGGCCTGGAGACCATCATGCAGGTGAATTGCCGGGATCGCAATCGCATCGCATTGCAGGCGGACCTTCTGGCCGCCTACGGTTGCGGAATCATCAATGTCATGGGGGTTGCCGGCGAGGATCCCAGCCTGGGGGATCATCACCAGACCAAGGCGGTTCATGACATCGATTTGATGACCCTCTACAAGGCCATCGCCGACCTTCAGACGGGCAAGGATCTGGCCGGCAACGAACTTTTCGGGGCCCCGGCGTTCACCGTGGGCGGCAGCGTCAACGCCCGGGCCACCGGCGAGGAACTGGATCAGGCGATTGGACGCTTGAATGAGAAGATGGCCACGGGCGTCGAATTCTTCATCGCGCCGCCGGTTTTCGATGTCAGCGCCTTCGCCGCCTTTGCGGAGAAGATCGACCTTGCGAAAACCCACGTCATACCCACCGTCATGCTGCTCAAATCCGTCGGCATGGCCCGCTACCTGGACCGCCACCTCAATATCACCGTTTCCCAGGATCTGATCAAACGCATGATGCGGGCCCCGGACAAGACCACGGAGAGCCTCGCCATTGCCGTGGAAACCACCAAGGCCATCAAGGAGGCGGGTTTTGCCGGTGTTTTGATCTCTGCCATGGGATGGGAAGACAAACTGCAAAAACTGATGGACATGATTTGAGCGGCGCTACCCTTTCAACCCATAACCCCCAATGAGGATCGCAGAATGTCAGAGAAAGCAAACCCCCAAGAAAAGGATGTCGTCGGCTCCGTACTGGTGGTCGGCGGCGGGATTGCAGGCATACAGGCGTCCCTGGATCTGGCCGATTCAGGTTATTTCGTCTACATGACCGAGACAAAATCGGCCATTGGCGGCGTCATGGCGCAACTGGACAAGACCTTCCCCACCAATGACTGCTCCATGTGCGTCATTTCTCCCAAACTGGTCGAATGCGGGCGACATCTCAACATCGATCTGATGACCCTCACCGAGATCGCCGAGGTGACCGGCGAGGTGGGCAACTTCACCGTCAAGCTGCGCCAGAACGCCCGCTATATCGAAATGGACAAGTGCACGGCCTGTGGCGAATGCGCCAAGGCCTGTCCCATCGAAACGCCCAATTTGTTCGACATGGGCTTGAGGGAACGCAAGGCGGCCTACAAGCTCTACCCCCAGGGCATGCCCAGCGCCTATGCCATCGAAAAGCGCGGGACGGCCCCATGCAAGGCCACCTGCCCGGCGCATGTGAGCATTCAGGGGTACATCGCCCTGATCAACGACGGCCGTTACAAGGAAGCCTTGACGCTGTTCCGGCAGGATCATCCGTTTCCGGCGGTTTGCGGTCGGGTGTGCCATCATCCCTGTGAAAGCCAGTGCTCGCGCAACGACGTGGACCAGCCCCTGGCGATTCGTGAATTGCATCGTTTTCTCGCCGACTATGAGCGCCAGAGCGGCGAACGCCATATCCCGGAGATTACGGCCGAGAAGCGCGGCGAGAAAGTGGCCGTCATCGGCTCCGGTCCGGCCGGTGTCACCGCCGCGTACTACCTGCTCCAGCAGGGGTACGGGGTTACCCTTTTCGAGAAGATGCCCGAGCCGGGCGGGATGATGCGTTACGGAATCCCCGAGTACCGGCTGCCGCGGGACATCCTGGCCGAGGAGATCGATGTGGTGCGCCAGATGGGCGCCGAGATCCGCTGCAATGTCGCCTTCGGATCCGATGTTACCCTGGAGAGCCTCAAAGCCGACGGATACAGCGCCTGTTTCATGGCCATCGGTCTGCATGGCGGTCGCCGCCTGGGCGTGGAGAACGAAGATGTTGACGGCGTGCTCCAGGGAGTTGATTTTCTGCGGGAAGCCGCCATGGGCAAGGATTTCGACCTTGGCGAGGATGTGATCGTGGTCGGCGGCGGCAACGTGGCCATTGACGTGGCCCTCACCGCCAAACGCAAGGGCGCCAAGAACGTCACGCTGATCTGCCTGGAGAAGCGCGAGGAGATGCCGGCCTGGGAGCACGAGATCGAGGAGGCCCTGGAAAGCGACATCAAGATCGTCAACAGCTTCGGTCCCAAATCATTTTTCATCGACAAGAACAAACGGGTTTCGGGAATCGAATTCAAGACCTGTACGGCGGTGTTTGATGACAACGGTCGTTTCAACCCTGCCTATGATGAGAAGGAATGCCAGCCTTTTTTTGGCGATACGGTGATCGTTGCCATCGGCCAAAGCACCAACCTGACCGGCATCAAGGAGCAGGGCATTGCCATCTCGCGCCCCGGTGGTCTGGAAGCCGATCCGGTAACCCTGCAAACGCCCATCGACTGGGTGTTTGCCGGTGGCGACGCCTTCTACGGTCCCAAATCGGTGGTCGATGCGGTCGCTGTGGCAAGGAGGCCGCCGAGAGCATTCATCGCTTCATCAATGGGCTGGATCTGGCCGAAGGCCGGAAAAAGGAATGGGATTTCTATAAACCCGATGTCAGCCAGGAGGTCAAGAAGTCGCGCACCACGGTCCGCTGTCTGGATCCGGCGGCGCGGGAGTGCAACTTTCTGGAAGTCTCCTTCGGGTTCAGCGAGCAAGAGGCCAAGCAAGAAGCCGAGCGCTGCCTGAAGTGCGGACTGTGCTCGGAATGCTACCAGTGTGTGGATGCCTGCCTGGCCAAGGCGGTCAATCATGATATGATCGCCGAGTACAAATCCATCAACGTCGGCGCGATCATCCTGGCGCCCGGTTTTACGCCGTTCGATCCCACGGCCCACAAGACCTATCCGTACGCCAGCCATCCCAACGTGGTTACCAGCCTCGAGTTCGAGCGAATTCTCAGTGCATCGGGTCCCTTCGAGGGTCATCTGGTGCGGCCGTCCGATCACAAGGAGCCGGACAAGATCGCCTGGTTGCAGTGCGTGGGCTCCCGCGATATCAACTGCTCGGATCATAGCTACTGCTCGTCCGTGTGCTGTATGTACACCAACAAACAGACCGTCATCGCCAAGGAGCACAGCACCAAACCGCTGGATGCGGCGGTCTTCTTCATGGATATGCGGACGCATGGAAAAGAGTTCGAGAAGTACTACATGCGCACCAAGGACGAAAAAGGCGTGCGCTTCATCCGTTCCAAGGTGCACACCATCGATCCGGTGGAAGATGAGAACCTGCGTTTGCGCTATGTGACCGAAGCGGGAGAAATCAAGGAAGAGATTTTCGACATGGTGGTGCTGGCCATCGGCCTGGCGCCCAACAAAGAATCGGTGGACCTGGCCAAGACGGTCGGCATCGATCTCAACAAACACCTGCATGCCGCCACACGCACCCTCGAGCCGGTGACGTCCAGCCGACCGGGAATTTTTGTTTGCGGCGCCTTCCAGGAACCCAAGGACATCCCCCAATCGGTCATGGAGGCCTCGGCGGCCGCATCCACCGCCACCAGTCCGCTGGCGACGGCCAGGGGAACCCTGATGCGGACCAAGGCGCTTCCGCCGGAAATCGACGTTTCGGATCAGGAGCCGCGCATCGGTGTTTTTGTCTGCAACTGCGGCATCAACATCGGCGGCGTGGCCGACGTGCCGGCGGTGAGAGAATACGCCCGCACCCTGCCCCATGTGGTTCATGTGGAGGACAACCTCTTCACCTGCAGCCAGGACACCCAGGACAAGATGAAAGAGGTGATCAAGGAGAACAACATCAACCGTGTGATCGTGGCCTCCTGTTCGCCCCGTACCCACGAACCCCTCTTTCAGGAGACCATCCGCGATGCCGGCCTGAACAAGTATCTCTTCGAAATGGCCAACATCCGCGATCAGAACACCTGGGTGCACATGAACAACCCGGACCGGGCCACGGCCAAGGCCAAGGATCTGGTGCGCATGGCCGTGGCCAAGGCGGCCTATATCGAACCCTTGCACCAGGTCCGCCTGGATGTGATCCAGAAGGTCCTCGTGGTCGGCGGCGGCGTGGCCGGCATGGAAGCGGCGCTGGGCGTGGCCGATCAGGGATTGCCGGTGTTTCTCGTCGAGCGTGGCAACCAGCTGGGCGGCGTGGCCCACAAGCTGCTCGCCACCTGGCAGGGCGAGCCGGTGAAACCCTACCTGGATCAATTGATCGACAAGGTGCGCAACCATCCCCAGATTCACGTCTACATGCAGACCGAGCCGGTGGAGACCACCGGTATCATGGGCAACTTCACCACCACCCTGATGACTTCCGGGGAGACCCTGACCGAGACGGTGATCGAGCATGGCGCCACCATTATCGCCACCGGCGGCAAGGAGTACACGCCCAGCGAATACCTGTATGGTCAGCATCAGAATGTCATGACCCACTTTGATCTGGATGCGGCCCTGGCAGCCGATGACCCGCGCCTTGCCACGGCCGATAGCGTGGCCTTCATCCAATGTGTCGGCTCGCGAACCCCGGAAAGACCTTACTGCAGCCGGCTGTGCTGTACCCATACGGTGAAAAGCGCGCTGAGCTTGAAAAAGCGCAATCCGGAGATGGACATCTATGTGCTCTACCGGGATATGCGCACCTATGGGTTCCGGGAAGAGCTGTACAAGGAGGCCCGCGAAAATGGCGTGATCTTCATGCGCTATAACCTCGAGGACAACCTTCCCGATGTGAGCGCGGCCGACGATGGAACGCTTAGCGTCAAGATCCGCGATCACGTCCTGCAGATGCCGGTGGAACTCAACCCCGATCTTCTGGTGCTGGCAACCGCGGTGCTGCCCAATGAGAACAAGGACCTGTTCGAGCTGTTCAAGGTTCCCATCAACGCCGACGGCTTCCTGGTGGAGGCCCACGCCAAGCTGCGGCCGGTGGATTTCGGTTCCGAAGGCATCTTCATGGCGGGCCTGGCCCATTATCCCAAACCCCTCGATGAGAGCATTGCTCAGGCCAGGGCGTCGGTTTCACGGGCCATGACGATTCTTTCCCAGGACGCCATCATGGTGGGTGGCGTGGTGGCCGAGGTCGATCCGGACAAGTGTGCGGTTTGCGTGACCTGCGTCCGGACCTGCCCCTACCACATTCCCTATATCGGCGAGGAAGGACATGCGGTGATCGAAGCCGCCGAATGCCACGGGTGTGGATGCTGCGTGGCCGAATGTCCGGGAAAGGCGATTCAGCTCAAACACTTTACCGATCAGCAACTCGTGGCCAAGACCGCAGCGCTTTTTGAGAAGACCAAAGAAGAAGCCGCGTGATTGAAAAGGGACCTGGGCGCCATCCTGGCAGCCTGAGAACTCCGGGCGCCCAGCCCCATCAATACCTTAAACGTCATTGGAGAAAAACCATGAATGAAACCTTTGAACCTCAGATTCTGGCATACTGCTGCAAGTACTGTGCATATGCGGCTGCTGACCTGGCCGGATCCATGCGGTTGAGCTATCCCAGCAATGTCAAGGTGATTCAGGTACCGTGCAGCGGCCGGGTGGATATTATTCACCTGCTGACCGCCTTCGAGCGGGGTGCCGACGGCGTCTACGTGGCGGGGTGACTGGAGGGCGAATGTCATTTCCTGGAAGGAAATCTCAAAACCAGAAGGAAAGTCGAGTACACGCAGCGGACGCTCAAGGAACTGGGCATCGAGCCGGAACGGGTGCAAATGTTCAATCTCTCTTCGGCCCAGGGACCGCGTTTTGCTGAAATCGCCAATGAGATGACGGAGAAGATCAAGGGGCTGGGACCCTCTCCGGTCAAATCCTGACGGATTCGTAAGAAGCCCGATATCGGCGTTACGCTTCATCCTTCGTCACTGCGGCGTACGCAAAAGTACGCCTCATTCCTCAGGATTCGCAAGCCTTGATCTCGGGCTTCTTACGAATCCGTCGGAACAGCGACTTTTTACGAGTTCATCAACTTTAACCAAGGTCAGGCGGCTGGACGCGCCGCATCGGGACCCTCAAGAGGTGACGCTATGATAGTTGCGGATCGAAAATCGCTTGAAGAGATTTTGGACATGCTTAAAACCCACAATAAAATTCTTCTCGTGGGATGCAAGGGCTGTGTGACGGTATGCAACGTGGGTGGCGCCAAAGAAGTGGGCATACTGGCGGCAAGCCTGAAGATTGCCCGCAAAAAGGACGGCAACCCCATCGAAATTGATGAGAAGACCCTGGAGCGCCAATGCGATCCCGAATATGTGGAGCAGATCCGGGATATCCATGACCAGTACGATGCGGTGCTCTCCATGGCCTGCGGCGTGGGTCCCCAATTTCTCTCCGAGGCCTATCCGGGGCAGACCTTCTATCCGGCGGTCAACACCAAGTTCTTCGGCGGCGCGGTCCAACACGGCATCTGGGAGGAGCGCTGCGCCGGCTGCGGCACCTGCATCATCCATCACTATGACGGTCTCTGCCCGATAGCGCGCTGCTCCAAGAGCCTCCAGCACGGGCCCTGCGGCGGCAGCGCCGACGGCAAGTGCGAAATCTCCAAGGACGTCGAGTGCATCTGGGACACCATTGTCAAGAAAAAGATGGAGCAAGGACGACTGGCGGATCTGCGCCATATCCGGGCGGCCAAGGATTGGCAGACGGCAAGGGACGGCGGGCCCCGTAAAAGCATAAGGGAGGAGCTGGTGCAATGAGCGATAACGGATATAAATCGGGAAGCAATCTGGAGAAGGTGCTCAAGGCCGGTCACTTTGCCTTTACCGGTGAGTGCGGGCCGCCCAAGGGCGCCAACGTGGAACACCTCAAGGAGAAATTCGAGCACCTGCGCGGCAAGGTGGACGCGGTCAACGTCACCGACAACCAGACCGCCGTGGTGCGCATGTCCAGCGCCGCCGCCTCGGCCATCATGGTGGCCAACGGCATCGAGCCCAATTTTCAGATGGTGTGCCGCGACCGCAACCGGCTGGCCATGATGGGGGATATTCTGGGGGTCTATTCCCTGGGCATCCGCAACATGCTCTGCCTTTCCGGCGACCACCAGAAGTTCGGCAACCATCCGCAGTCCAAAAATGTCTACGACATCGATTCCATGCAACTGATCGCCATGGTCAAGAAGATGCGCGATGAAGGCAAATTTCTCAACGACGAGGATATCGACGAGCCGCCGCGAATGTTCATCGGCGCGGCGGCCAACCCCTTTGCCGATCCGTATGAATACCGGATCTACCGCCTGGCCAACAAGATCGATGCCGGCGCGGATTTCATCCAGACCCAGTGCATCTACAACATGCCGCGCTTCCGCGATTTCATGAAGCAGGCCGTGGACATGGGCCTGACCGAAAGAGCCTATATCCTCGCCGGCGTCACCCCCATGAAGAGTGCCCGCATGGCCCAGTACATGGCCAAGATGGTGCCGGGCATGGATGTTCCCGAGGAACTGATCAAGCGTCTGCAAGGGGCGGAAAAAGGCAAGCAATCCGAAGAAGGCATCAAATTCGCCATCGAGCAGATCGAAGAGTTCAAGGAGATGGAAGGCGTTGCCGGCGTTCATTTGATGGCTATCGAATGGGAACATAAGGTCCCCGAGATCGCCGAACGGGCGGGCGTTCTTCCCCGGCCGACGATCCAATAACCGATTGCGGTTATTTACAAAGCTCAAGTTATGGGGGGTGAACGCGTCCAAAAACATTTCAAGATAGTATTAAGTATTAAGTGTTAAGCGGTGGATCGGATCCGTTTGGTTAACAAATTGGCAGCATTCCTTTTCTTAACACTTTAGACTTTACACTTAACACTAACCCTCCGACGATTTGGTTTATGCGATATTTGCTTAATCAAAAATCACTGGAGCTTTCTGGAGAACCGAATAACCGATTTTGCCTGGCCCGCGGGCCGACGCTTTTGGATGCCCACCACGGACATCCCTCCGGTCCGGTCCGGCAACCCCCAACCTGCTCAGGCTGCTGATGAAATAACAATCAGCTTGGAAAAAAGGAGAATGACCATGAGTGAAAAAAAACGAATCCTGGTGGTAGATGACGAACCTGATTTCTGTTCCATCGTGCAGGGGAACCTGGAAAAGGAAGGCTTCGAAGTGGAGGTCGCCTATGACGGCGCGCAGGGCCTGGAGAAGGTCAAGGCCAACCCGCCGGATGCCATCGTGCTGGACGTCATGATGCCCGAGATGGATGGCTACGCGGTCTGCAAGGAGCTCAAGAGCGACGAGAACTATGCCGGCATTCCGATTGTCATGCTGACTGCGGTGGCCTCGCACGTTTCCTCCACGCGCTACTCGCATTACGACGGCATGAGCATGGAAGCCGATGATTACCTGCCAAAACCGGCTTCGGCCGAGGAGATTACGGAGAGTCTGAAAGGCTTGCTGAATCTTTAAGCGGCTAAGCGGTTTTTCGTAAACGGGGCCCGCCGTCAAGGCAGGCGGACCGGAATGACCTTCGGTGCCGTTTCGCCTTGGCGGCGGGCGCCAGCCGGCATGACTGCCATCCAGATCCGAAAGGGGCCGGATCTGTCGCACATGCCGGATGCTTCCGAATCCGGACATCCGGAAAAAATGATTCATCGGTGCCTTCCGCAACAGGCCCGAACTGAATGTCAAAGGGGCAGGGATTTCGGATTCGGAAGCTCAACCAACCACGATAGACGCGTAAAAAGTCGCATTCCCGACGGATTCGTAAAAAGCCCGAGGTCAAGGCTTGCGAATCCTGAGGAATGAGGTGTACTTGGCGTACTCCGCAATGACGAAGGATGAAGCGTAACGCCGATATCGGGCTTTTTACGAATCCGTCAATCACACCTTCACCCACCACTCGTCCCCACCCGCATACCCCCGCGTAGCGCTTTTCCGGCCTGAAACGCGGAAACGGTTCCATGCTTCATTGGCAACGATTCGGAAATTCAGACCCATGCCTCATCAACCGATATCGACGGGTGTTTGACCGTCGATAAGCGGGAGCCAATCCGATGAACCCAGCTTCAGGCATTTTGGATTCCACGGTTGAATACCAGACCAAGGTATTCTGCATCATCAGTGATCAGCGGGTCTTTCGCTCGAGATCCCCGGAAATGTTCGGTGCCGTTTTCCATCGAACGGGCATCAAGGGGGCCTATGTACCGTTCATGATCCAAGGGGACAGCATCGGCAAGGCCCTGGAGAGCCTGCGGGTGCTCAATATCGCCGGCGCCAACATTACCGCACCCTTCAAGGAGGCCGTGCTGCCCCACCTGGATATTCTTTCCGAAGGTGCCAACATCATCGGCGCCGTGAACACCATCGTTTGCAAGGGCGGGCAGCTCAAGGGGTACAACACCAACGCCATCGGCATCATGGATGCCCTCAATACGGCCCAGTTTGACATTGCCGGTAAAAAGGCGCTGGTCATCGGTACCGGCGGCGCGGCGCGTGCCGTGGTTTTTATTCTCAACTGGTTGCGGGCGGAAAAGATTATCGTTGCCGGAAGAGATAACGAAAAGACCCGCCGCCTGGCCGACCACTTCCAATGCACATCACGCTTGCTGCCCGATCTGGCGGACGATCCCATGGCCACCGACATTGTCGTCAATGCAACGCCCGTGTCCAGTCATGATGAAGACGACCCCTTGGCCGCCATCGTCAAGGGCATGCGGCTGACGGGCTGTGAGCTGGTATTTGATCTCAATTATGGCCATCCGAACAACATCTGGCAGGAAATGGCGGCGATCAACGCCACCGCCTTCATGGACGGTCTGTCCACGTTGGCCTTCCAGGCTCGACGAACGTTTTTGCTCTGGACGGGCCAGGAGGTTCCCCAGGAGGAGTTCATCAGGGCGCTATCCCTCTGAGAGGCTAGTTTGAAACGCCTGTCTGATCCAGACGTTTCAAATCGCCTTTCAGAGAGGTTGAAAAGCCTTACATAAACGTCTCCAGAACGGCGCGGGCTTCCCTCGCGTGGCGTTTGGCGCCGATGCGTTCGAGGCAGTCGATGCCGGCATGGATTCTCTCCTCGGCTTGCGTTTTGCGGTCCAATGCCATCAAGGCCTTTCCCCAGCCCACCAGCGCCAAGCCTTCCATGGTGGGCGCACCCATCGCCCGCGCCTCGTTAACGCAGGTCCGATACCAGCCGAGACATGGGTCGGCGACCGTCGTTGCCCGTAAGCCATCCCCGCTGTCGGCGGTTTGCCGGGCCGCCTGGAGAAGGCGCAGATAAACGCCGGCCATCACATAACCGCAGGTCAGATACCGCAGCCGGCAACCGGACGCCTGCCAGTCGGCCAAAAGGGACTCCATGCGCGTGAGGCCCTCACTGACCTGGCCGTTGATAATCGTCGTCAGGCCCTTGAAAAAACGCGCCGGGTGGCCGACGAATTCGGCGCCATTGGCCTCGTCAAAGGCAATCAACTGATCCAAGAGGGGCAGGGCATCCTCGATTTTTCCGCTGCTGATGCTTCCGTAGCATAGGGCCAGTTTGGGAAATTGCGAATACCAAGGGTCGGCGGAAATCGCCATGGCTCTCTTGAAACGCGCCATGGCGCTCTCGATATCGCCTTGCACCAGGTCTTTCCATCCCATGCAGCAGTGACCGGCCACAAGGCTGCGCACGTTGGCATGCCGCTTGCCAAATTGAATCAAGCGCTCGCCCATTTTTTCGGCCTGCGAGGCGTCTCCCCGATGCCAGGCGGCATAGCCCTTGCCCAAAAGGGCGTTGAAATAGATGTAGGCGTCTTGCACCAACCCGTCGACATACAGGCTTCGGCCTGCTCGCTGTTTTCGATGGCGTCGTCGAACCGGCCCAGCTCGGTCAAGGGGATCACCATCCATGTGCTGGCGTAGCTTTCAGCGCGGCATGCTGGGTTTTCTGGCCCAGGCGCTTGGCCTTGTCGAGGCTTTCACACGCCTCGCCAAAGCGGTGGCGGTGCCATAGCACACACCCGTGCCAGGCCCAATGAAAGCCTTCCCGCACCGGGTCATCCAGGTCGCCCAAAAGCGATTGCTGGTGTTCGACCAGTTCAAGCAGTTTACGGTTCAGGCCCTTGTAATAAAACACAAAGGCCCATTGATTGACCACGTCCAGCAGGCGCTTTTTGGTCTGCGGTCGGGCGAGGTGCTGCTGCTCCAGCATGGCCTTGGCCGTCTTGAAGTACTGATCCGACTCGTCGAGGGCGTAGCGCCGCAGCGCCTTGGTTCCCGAACGGATCAGATAATCGGTGGCTTTATCGGTGGCGATGCTTTTCTGGAAATGGATGGCCAGGGTCTCCTCGAATTCCGACAGCCGATCCCGATAGATGTCTTCGATGGTTCGGCCGACCCGTTCGTGCACGCGCTGGCGCTCCCGACGCAGCAGGCTGCCATAGCTGACCTCCTGGATCAGCGCATGTTTAAAAATGAATTCCATCTCGGGATGCAGGGCGCGCGGTTTGATCAAGCCGGCGCGCTCGAGTTTGTAAAGGCCGGCGTCCACCGCATCGCTGTATACCGAAACGCGCTTCAAGATATCGTAAAGAAAAGCCCGGCCGATGACGGCTGCCTCTTGCAGGATACGTTTGTCCTTGGTTTCCAGCTGGTCCATGCGCGAGGCGATGATGCCGTGGATCGTGGAAGGGATGTCGGTTTCCTTGAAGGCACGGCTCATTTGCCAGTGGCCGTTTTCGAAAATCAGGGCCTTGGAATCCACCAACGCGTTGAGAATTTCTTCCAGGTAGAAGGGATTTCCCTCGGCCCGATGGCGGATCAGCCGGCACAGGTCCTCCGGCAGGGATTCCGTTTCCAGCATGGAGACCAGCATGCCCTCGGCCTCCGAAGGCGAGAGTTCCTTGAGGCGGACTTCACGGTACATGGGGGCGAGAAGATCCTGCTCGTGGCTGGTGAACAGACTGGCGTGGGGGCGCGTGGTGCAGATGACCATGGCCGGATGCTCGAAGTTGAAGATAATGTCCTTGAGCAGTTTGAACGATGCCGCGTCACCCCAGTGAATATCTTCCATGCAGAAGACCGTGGGCGCCTGACGGGCAATGGCCGAGAGCAGGTTGAGCATGGCCGACTTGAGTCGCGTGCGCCACTCCTCGGGACTCATCTCGGCGGTTGCCTTGACCTCCTGGCCGATCAACCCCTGAATGATGGGAATTTCCTCGGCCTGGGATCCAAGAGGGCGCCCACCCGCTTGGCAATCCCGGCGCTCATCTCCTCAGCCGTGGCCGAGCCGTCGAGATCCAGCCAGCGGCGCACGATGCCGACCAGGGGAAAGAAGGGGACGGGTTGGGTGTGGGCAAAGGCGTAGCCGGTGATCCAGTTGATGTGCTTGCCGGCCTGCTCCTTCTCGAATTCATAGAGCAGGCGGCTTTTCCCGGTGCCTGCTTCGCCAATGATCGAAATGATGGATCCCTCGCCGTTTTTCAAGGCCTGCATGGCGCTGCGCAGGACTTCCAGCTCGGTCTGGCGTCCGATCAATGCCGCCGCCAGATTCAGGTTGCGCTGGCCGGTGAGGGGACGTGTTCGCTCGTCTTTCACCGCATAAACCGAAATGGGCTTTGCTTTTCCCTGGATTTCCATGGCCGCCTTGGATTCGAAATCGAAGAATCCGAAGGCTTGTCGATAGGTTTCCGGACCCACCAGGATTTCGTCGGGCCGGGCCATGTCCGACAGGCGGGAGGCGATATTCACCGCATCGCCGGAAAGACCGTAGGTGCCATCGACCGGGATCGAGTGGGCCGTTACCACCAGCCCGGTATTGATGCCGGTGTGCATGGTGAGCGGTTGGGCAAGGGGAATGCTTTTCGGCTGAAGGCGCATGATGGTGGCATGAATTTCACGGGCGGCCTTGATGGCGCGGATGGCGTCGTCTTCATGGGCGACCGGAAGGCCGAAGATGACGAGCATTTCGTCACCGATGATGCGCTCGATGTGTCCGTTGTAGGTTCCGATGATTTGAATGCTGCTGCGGATGATCGACGCCATGAGGGCCTGGACATCTTCCGGATCGAAGGTTTCCATCATGCGTGTATAACCGGTGAGATCGGCAAACAGGATCGTCAGATGACGCCGTTCGCCCTGGGAGATGATATTGGCCTTGTCGGCTTCCAAGAGCGGATCCGGGCTCGTGCTGCCGGCTGACACGGTGGAAAGGGCGGCGCCGCATTCAACGCAGAATTTGCTTTCCGGCGGGTTCGCCATACCGCAGGTGGGGCAGTCTTTCCCCACACGCTGACCGCATTGACCGCAGAATTTGGCATTGGACGGAAGGATTGCCTGGCAATGGGGGCAATGCATCGGTAGACCTCGTTTGTTCGTGGGTGGCGCGTGTATCGGGATCTGCTTATCCGGGGTTCATTTTTATTGGTGCCTAAATCGTGTCCATCTTGTCAATTAAAATTGGCGGATTCGTAAAAAACCCGATATCGGCGTTACGCGAATCCTTCGTCACTGCGGCGTACGCAAAAGTACGCCTCCTTCCTTCAAGGATTCGCAAGCCTTGATCTCGGGTTTTTACGAATCCGTTAAAAGCTGCAGCCAGCCGGTTTAGGGCCGGACTTCCCGTTTCAGGTCGATGCCATACTTGCGCATGCGGTTCCATACCGTAACCCGATTGACGCCCAAGAGCCGTGCCGCCTGGGTCTGGTTGCCGCCCGTGGCTTTCAGAGCGTCGATCAACGCGTCGCGCTGGGCCGTTGCATCGAAACGGCGAATGCCTTCCGGCGCACCGGCGGTGACGCGGGGTTCGGCCAGCATCTGGGGGGCAGGTGATCGACGTCGATGGTCTCCTTGTCGCTCACCGTAAACGCATACTCCAGCGCACTTTTCATTTCGCGGACGTTTCCCGGCCAGCGATAGTCCATGAACCGGTTGAGCGCCTCCCGGGTCAGCCCGCGGATCGGTTTGTCCGTGCGCAGCTTCAGGAGATGGATGAAGTTGTTGGCCAGAACGGGGATGTCCGTCCGGCGTTTGCGCAATGGCGGCAGATGGATGGGAATCACGTTGATCCGAAAGTAAAGGTCTTCGCGGAACCGCTTCTGGTCGATCAGCTCCAAGAGGTTCCGGTTGGTGGCGGTAATGATTCGCACATCCACCGCAACGGGTCGGTTTTCACCCACCCGCTCGAACTGCCGGGTCTCCAGCACCCGCAGCAGTTTGATCTGGATGGACAGGGGGATGTCACCGATTTCATCCAGGAACAAATCTCCCTTGTGGGCGGCTTCGAAACGGCCGGTCCGGTCCCGGAAGGCGCCGGTGAACGAGCCTTTCACATGGCCAAACAACTCGCTTTCCAAAAGCGCCTCGTTCAGCGCCGCACAGTTGAGCTGCACGTAGGGCTCCCGCCGCCGGTTGCCCTGCTCGTGAATCGCCCGGGCGACCAGTTCCTTTCCCGTTCCGCTTTCGCCGAAAATAATGATCGGCGCATCGCTTTGGGCCGCTTTTTCGATCAGGGCGAAAACCGATTTCATCTCGTCGCTTCCGCCGATGATGCCCCCATACCCGCTGTTTTCGTCCAATTGGCGGGACAGGGTTGCGACCTTGCGGTCGAGGCGGTCGATTTCACTGAGGTCCGTCAGGGTTTCAACCGCCCCCAACATCGTCCCGTCCTCGTCCTTCAGTACCGAGGCGTTTTTCAGGGCGGGCAGATAGGTCCCGTCCTTCTTGCGGATCGCACAACGGCAACGACGCATTTCCGGCTGGTCGGGGGCGAAGAGCTTGCACCAGCCGTCGCCGGTGTTGTTGAGGGCCATTTCGCAAGCCTGGCATTCCAAGAGGGTACACGGCTGGCCGCAAACCTCGTTGGAGAGATACCCGGTCATCTCCTCGAAGGAGCGGTTGACCGACAGGATTCGTCCTTCTTGGCTGATGATCAGCAAGGCTTCGCTCATCGTGTTGATGACCCGCTCCCAGTGCAGGTTGATATCCGTAATCCGCATCGGCGCTCCTTTTCAACAACCCGGTTCAACGATTTGGGGAGGTGTTTAAACAAACGTTGGCTGTTTAACACATGTTTAAACCTTGTTTAAGCACAATTTGTCAAAATGGGCCGTGAATGACCTCACCAGATTAGCATTGTGTACCAAATCAATGGGTTGTCTTTTAATCAGAACTGGTGCGCTTTTTGATAAGGGGTTGGATGGCATTTTCAATGGCGCCAGAACAGAACCCCGCCGGGAACCGGGGGGTGAACATGGACCGCCATACGACGATCGATCTGATTTCCAAAAGGCTGTTTGTAAAGGAGGTTTCATGGGGCTCAACAGACGCGATTTTTTCAAATGGCTGACCGTCGCCGGTTCGGCCGTGGCCGGATCCGGGCGCAGCGCCCATGCCTGGCAATCCCGGGCACCGGCCGATCCACTGGGCTGCCTGGTGGACCTGACCCGCTGCATCGGCTGCCGCAAATGCGAAGAGGCCTGCAACCGGGTCAACCATTTGCCGGCACCGGATCAACGCTTCGAGGATTTGACGGTGCTGGATCGCAAGCGTCGGCCCGATGAACGCGCCTACACGGTGGTTAATCGCTACACCTCGGGCCTTATCGATGAACGCGATCAACTGGTGCCCACTTTTGTCAAGCTGCAGTGCATGCACTGCCAGGATCCGGCCTGCGCCTCGGCCTGCATTGTCGGCGCGCTCTCCAAAAAAGAGAACGGCGCCGTCTTCTACGATGTGAGCAAATGCATCGGCTGCCGGTACTGCATGGTGGCCTGTCCCTTCGAAATTCCGGCCTATGAATATCACGATCCGATCACACCCAGGGTGATGAAGTGCACCTTCTGCTATGAACGGGTCCAGTCCGAGGGAAAACTCCCCGGATGTGCCGAGATCTGTCCGGTGGAGGCGCTGACCTTCGGGCGCCGCGACGACCTGTTGAAGGAGGCCCACCGGCGCATCCAAGGCAATCCGGGGCGCTACATCGATCATGTGTATGGCGAAAAAGAGGTCGGCGGCACGAGCTGGATGTACATCTCCGGGGTTCCCTTTGAAAAACTCGGTTTCAACACCTTGCCGGAAACACCCATGCCGCGGCTGGCGGAAACCATCCAGCACTCCCTGTTCAGCTATCTGTGGTCGCCCATCGTGCTTTTCGGCATGCTTGGCGGCGTCATGTGGGCATCCAAAGACAAGGGGGACCGTGGCGGCAACGGCAAACCAGGAGGTGAGCGATGAGTCACGCGGCAGCGCCTGTTAATACGAAATTCTGGCGCCCGGGGTCGTCGTCCTGGCCGTGCTCATGGCCGCCGGCGCGCTGGCCATCGTGGCGCGCTTTACCGGCGGCATCGGTTATGTGTCCAACCTCTCCACCGCCAGGCCCTGGGGGCTCTGGATCGGGGTCGACGTGGCCTCCGGGGTGGCCCTGGCCGCCGGCGGCTTTACCACGGCGTTCTTGGCCCACATCATCGGGCGTCATTATTACGAAGCGTGGTGCGGCCGGCCCTGCTCACCGCCATGCTGGGATACACCTTCGTGGTGCTCGGCCTCTTGGTGGACATCGGCCGCTCCTGGGCCATCTGGAAACCCATGCTCTACTGGAATCCCACCTCGGTGCTGTTCGAGGTGGCCATGTGCGTGATGTTCTACCTCAACGTTTTGTATCTCGAATTTTTGCCCATTGTCGTTGCGCGGTTCAAGGGTCGGGTGGCCTTGCCGGGTCCCCTGGCGGTTTTAAATGCGCCGGTGGACGGGCTGCTGCGTCTGGCCGACGCGGTTTTGCCGAAAATCATGTGGATTTTCATCATTGCCGGCGTGGTGCTTTCCTGCATGCACCAGTCCAGCCTCGGATCGTTGATGCTCATCGCGCCCACCAAACTGCATCCCCTATGGTACACGCCCCTCCTGCCGCTGTTGTTCCTCACCTCGGCCATCGCCGTGGGGTATCCCATGGTGGTTTTCGAGGCCACCCTGGCCACGACCTCCCTGGGGCTGGATTCGGAAATGGAAGTGCTCACGCCGCTCACGCGGATCACCATTTTTCTTCTGGGAACCTATCTGGCCCTTAAAATCGGCGACATGGTGGTGCGTGGCACCTACGTGTATCTGCTGGATGGCACGGCCCAGACCAACGCCTTCATCGTCGAGGTTTTGCTCGGGGTTATCGTTCCGTGGCTGATGTTGCTTTCCCCAACCGTCCGGCAATCCCGACGGGCGCTGTTCATCGCCTGCTGCCTGATCGTCGGCGGGGTGCTGGTCAACCGCATCAATGTGTTTGTCGTGGGATACCGCCCGCCGATCAGCGAAGCCAACTATTTTCCGGCCATCGGTGAAATTCTCGTCACCGTCGGGTTGATTGCGACCCTGATGTTCATCTACCGTTTTCTCGTCACCGTTTTACCCGTGCTCAATCAACCGAAACAGGAGGTGTCCGCATGACCCGAACAGGACCGTCAACATTCATTGCCGCCGCGGCGGTTTTGGCCGGCATCCTGTTGGCCGTACCCGCCCGGGCCGCCGGTCCGGCAACGGATCCG
>NZ_BBCC01000036.1 GCF_001311845.1 Desulfosarcina cetonica JCM 12296
TCCGCGGCGGGAACTCACCCGACGACCGGGACGACGACATTGGTTTCCGGCTGGTTTGCCTCCCAGGTCAGTGAGCCAGGCAGCAGCGTAGCGTGGCGGCATTGATCCCGCAGACGCGGAGGGCCGTGCCGGAGCAGGCTCGTAGCCGTCGGAGGGGCAATGCCGTCATCGCGTAGCGGCCAGGCCGGAAAAGAGAAGAATGCGCCGCAGGCCGCGCACATTTTTAGCCTTTTTTATCGATCTGCAAAAAAACCTGACGCCTTTCCTTATTCTGTCAACCCCGCCGATCGGTACACCGGATCGGCGGATAGATCGGCTTCCAATCCCCCGCGAGACCTCGCAGCACCTTTAATCCCCTTGAATATTCAGCCCGATTCTTTCCTTCCATTTTTCCTGATGAATGTCTCACCCTTCGGATTTTGATCATTCTCGCAGAAAAGGCATGGGTCTTGCCGTAGTCAGTCGGTAAGGGCGACGCGCAGGTCAACCCTGTTGGCCGCAACCTGTTCGTCAGATTGCGTGAGAAATGCGATTCGTGCGAGCCGCCTCGCGACTGCTGAACTCCCATTGCCGGATGCCGCCATGTTCCACTCCATACGCTTCAAACTGATCGCCAGCCTCATCGCCGTATCCCTGCTCGTCGGCTTGATTTCGATTCTCGTCGGCGGAAACCGTTTATATCAGTCGGTGCTCGACGAGGCCCATAACCGCATCCGCCAAGATCTCAACGTCGCGCGGGTGATTTATGATGATCGGGTCGACACCATCCGCATGGCCATGGAAACCATCGCCTCCACGACGACCCTGAGCCAGGCGGCGATGGTTGCCGATCCTTCATCGGTCCCCCCGTCGGTCAATGCCTTGGCCAACCGTATCCATTTGGACTTTCTGGGGATTACCGATATGGCGGGGCAGGTTTTTTTCCGTGCCGGCAACCCTGCACCGGAGAATCGCGTCATCAGCGAAAATCCCCTGGTTCGTTGGGTGGTCGAGCGGAACCAGCCCATTGCCGGAACCGTGGTCCTGAGCGATGCCCAGTTGCGCGCCGAGGATCCGGAATTGGCCGTTCAGGCCCGAAGCACCATGCATGCCTCTCCGTTGGTGCCTGGATCCAGCGACGGGCTGACCATCGGCGCGGCGGTCCCGATCGTCGCCGACGGCCGCAGGGTCGGTGTGCTCTACGGCGGCTGCCTGCTCAATGGCGATACGGCAATCGTCGACAAGATCGGTGAGACGGTCTTCAAGAACGAGATCTACAAAGGGCGCCACGTGGGAACGGCGACGATCTTCCATAACGATCTCCGGGTCGCCACGAGCGTCAAGGATGCCGCCGGCAACCGCGCCCTGGGAACGCACGCTTCACCGGAGGTTGCCCGTCGCGTGCTGGGAGAAGGCAAACGCTGGACCGACCGTGCCATGGTGCTGGCCGACTGGTACATTACCGCCTATGAGCCGCTGGCCGATATCGCCGGCAACCGGGCGGGCATGCTTTACGTGGGCGTGCTGGAGAACAAGTACGCGGACATTCGCAATAAGGCCATCGCCATGTTCGCCGGCATTACCCTGGCCGGCGTGCTTTTCGCCATCGTGCTCAGCTGGCTGCTCACCGGGCGCATCATGCGGCCGGTGAGCTATCTCATCCGCGCCAGCGCGGAGATCTCCAGCGGCAACCTCCATCCGAACATCGGACCGATTTCCAGCGACGACATCGGCCAGCTGCAGAAGAAGTTCATGGTCATGGTGGAGGCCTTGCAGGAGCGGGAACGGATGCAGCGCAAGGAGAGTGAAACCCGCCTGATCCAGTCGGAGAAGCAGGCCAGCGTGGGTAAACTGGCCGCCGGCGTGGCCCATGAGATCAACAATCCGCTGACGGCCGTCCTGACCTTCACCCACTTGATCCTGCGCCGCACGGACCTGCCCGAGGACGTGCGCGACGATCTTGCGGTCGTGGCCGCCCAGACCGAACGGGTGCGCGGCATCGTCAAGAGCCTGCTCGACTTCTCCCGCCAGACCGAACTCACCCCCACGGCCATGGATGTGAACGTGCTGGTCGAGGACAGTATCCGGCTGATGGAGAACCAGGCCCTGATCAAAGGCATCGACCTGGTTTTCAAGCCCGACCCGACCCTGCCCATTCTGGTGCTCGACCGGAACCAGTGCCAGAGCGTGTTGATCAACATGATCCTCAACGCCTTCGACGCCATGGCGGCCGGCGGCCGGATCGAGATCACCACCCGCAATGCCGGCGAGGGGCCGAAAGGCGGTGTGGAAATCAGCATCGCCGACACGGGCAGCGGCATCCTGCCCGATCACCTGGACAAGCTGTTCGATCCCTTTTTCACGACCAAGCCCGTGGGCAAGGGCACGGGATTGGGCTTGGCCGTATCGGCCGGCATCATTCAGCGCCATGGCGGGGTCATCACGGTCAAATCCAAACCCGGATCCGGCGCCACCTTTACCATCTGGCTGCCCCACCGTCCGCAGGATGGAGGGCAGGAACTTCCGGAGGTCCAGTCATGAGAGTGTTGATTGTCGATGACGATGCCATCGTGATCCGAAGCTGCCGACGGGTCCTGGAGGCCGAGGGCATGGACGTCCATACGGCCAGCACGGTGGAGAAAGGAGAAGAAATGCTCGCCGATGGCGATTTCGACCTGATGCTGACCGACATCAAGATGCCCGGCCGGGACGGCTTTGAAATGATCGCCCGGGCCCGCCGGATCCGGCCCGGGTTGCCGATCCTGATGATGAGCGGCTATTCGACCGCCGGGACCATCGCGGACGGCCGTCGCCTGGGGGCGGACCATTTTATCGCCAAACCCTTTACGCCGGACGAGCTCTTGCAGGCCGTGCGGCATACGATCGCGCAAGTTGATGAACCACGCTAAAACGGGAGGAACAGGGAAATGGCACAAACGATGTTGATCATAGACGACGATACGGCGGTACTGGCATCCTGCCAGCGCATTTTTACCGAGGAGGGCTTTGAGGTGACCACCACCACGAATCCGTTGGACGGTCTCGACATGGCCCAAACCAAGGCCTACACGGTCATCCTCTGCGACTGGCATATGCCCGAGCTTGACGGCATGAACGTCGTCTCCCGGCTTCAGACCCAGGCGCCGGAATCGGCGGTGGTGATGATCAGCGGGTATCCGTCGGTGGACCGCGCCACCGAGGCCATGAAGCGCGGCGTGATGGACTACCTGCCCAAACCCTTCACGCCCGAGGAAATTTCCAAGGCCGTCAACAAGGCCATCTCGGCCAAACTGCTCCAGGAGAAGAAGACCATGGGGATGTTCGAGAAGTTCATGGAGAAGTTCCCCACCCAGAGCCTCGATGACAAGGGACCCAAAATCATCGCCGAAACCGTGGCCCAGACCGTGGGGGTCGCCAAGGCCACCTCCCCATGGCTCTCCCTGTTCGTCCTCGGCGTGATGGCCGGCGCCTATATCGGTTTCGGCGGCCTTTTTTCCGCGTCGGTGACCTTCGACATGCGCCCGCCCTGGGCATCGGACTGAAGAAGCTGGTCACCGGCGCCGCCTTCAGCCTCGGGCTCATGCTGGTGGTCATCGCCGGCGCGGAGCTGTTTACCGGCAACAACCTCATGGTTTCCAGCGTGATCACCGGACGCACCACCTGGCGCAAGGTCCTGGCCAAATGGGGGCTGGTTTACGGCGCCAACTTCATCGGCTCGATTTTACTGGCGCTCCTGTTCTATGCGTCGGGGCTCTGGAAGACGGGCAACGGCGCCTTGGGGCTGGTCGCCTTGAAGACCGCCTACGCCAAGGTGCACCTTTCCACCGGCGAGGCCTTTGTACGGGCCATCGGCTGCAATTGGATGGTCTGCCTGGCGGTGTGGATGGCCCTGGCCTCGCGCCAGACGATCGGCAAGATCTTCGCGATCTTCTTTCCCATCATGGGATTCGTGGCCATCGGCTTCGAGCACTGCGTTGCCAATATGTACTTCATCCCGACGGGTATTTTTCTCAGCCGCTGGGCCGGGTTGAGTGCCACGGGACTCGACCTTTCGACGCTGACCTGGGGAGCCTTCGTGGTGAAGAATCTGATCCCCGTGACCGTCGGCAACATCATCGGCGGTGCCGTTTTCGTGGGCCTCGGCTACTGGGGCGCCTACCTCAGGCCTTCGCGATAGATCCGCCCAATCCGCCATGGCCGTCTTCCCCGGCATGGGAAGACGGCCATCCGTTGGATCGGCCATGCGATTCCCGATTATCGGTAGGCCGCATGGATTTTCTCCAGTTCACCCCCATTGATCAATGCCTTCAGCGCCGTATCAAAGGCCGGTAGAATCGACGCATAGGCGGATGACTTGCCGATACACAGGTTGAGCGAGGTCGATTCCAATACGTTGGGCAGTTGAATCACGCTTTTCTCATATCCCAGCTTCTTGATATGATAACCGGTCGATATCGCGCCGCCGATGTAAACGTCGTATCGGTTTTGAGATATCAGAAACAAGGCTCGATCCAGCGTCGGAACCCAGGCCACCTGCCGCTTCCCAAGATTTTTTCGGGTCCAGCCGTTGCCGATGTAACTGACCGTCGTGAACCGCAGTAAATCGGAGACGGTTTTGACGGTTTCGATTTCCCGAACGCGGCTGTTTTCCGGGTTGCTGAACAGCGTCACGGTTACCGTTGACACCGGAACCCTGCCGATGTTCGTATACGCTTCGTGCCGGTGTGGGAACGGAAATAAAGGCATCCGCTTCGCCGGTTCTTACCATTGCCTGCGCCCTTTCCCATGGGTATCCCGTGTGACGGACCAAAAGACCCATTTGGGTACGGACGATCCGGTCGGTGACATCGATCAGAATGCCCTTCATGCAGCCATCTTCCCGATAGGAATAGGGCGCGAAGTCTTCAAAATAGACAAACTTCATCGGATCCTCGGCAAAGGCCGAGCCGGTAACGAGGAGAAAAACAAGCAACGCGCCTGAAAGTCGCATCTATCCCTCCGAATCGATCATGACGAATCTGAAATATGTCGAACTTAGGATTCTGTATGCTGCCGATGGAATCGCTTGATCGATTTTCAGGACGAGGGTGACAATCGTTGTTTTGCGGAGAAGCCGGTTTCCATGCCGGTGGTGCTTTGATTCATCGGTTGATAAGCATTATCTTCGTTCAAAGACATGCAGAAATCAAGCACCTTCAAACGGGAAAAATAAACATGAGCCATTCACCCCATAAGGGACCGATGTCAACGGCGTCCTTTCCGGAGGCGCTCAAATTCTGGACCAAGCTGGGCTTTATCAGCTTTGGCGGGCCGGCCGGACAGATCGCCATCATGCACCAGGAGGTGGTCGAACGCCGAGGCTGGCTGGGCGAGAATGCATTTTTGCGGGCGCTGAACTTCTGCATGCTGTTGCCCGGACCCGAGGCCCAGCAACTGGCCACCTACATCGGCTGGCGGCTGCATGGCACCTGGGGCGGAATTGCGGCCGGATCGCTGTTCGTGATTCCTTCGATATTCGTCATGCTGCTGCTCAGCTACCTGGCCGCCGCCCATATCGATATCCCGGCCGTGGCGGCGGCCTTCTACGGCATTCAGCCGGTGGTGGTCGCCGTGGTCATCGAGGCGGTGCTGCGCATCGGTAAAAAGGCCCTTCGCCACCGCGTGCTCCATGCCTTTGCCACCGTGGCCTTTATCGCCATTTTTTCTTCAACATCCCCTTTCCCTATATCGTGGCCGCAGCCGCCGTCGCCGGCCTTCTCATGCAGCCTCGCCTGCCCCAGGTATTCTGCAAGGGACAATTCGACGCCAACACCCGTGAGTGCCGGGTCGAAGCAGAGGCGCGGCTGCCCAGCCGGTCCAAGCCGACGCTCGGCCATGTGGCCCGCGTTTTTTCACTTGCTTCGTGCTCTGGGCGGCGGTGGTGGGCGGCATTTGGATATGGCGGGGAAGCGAGGATACCGTGACCCAGGTGGGGCTGTTTTTTACCCAGGCCGCTTTCGTCACCTTTGGCGGGGCCTATGCCGTTTTGAGCTATATTACCGCCGTGGCCGTGTCCAGCGGGTGGTTGTCCACCGGGCAGATGCTCATCGGCCTGGGGTTGGCCGAGTCCACGCCCGGCCCGCTCATCATGGTGACCCAATATGTCGGCTTCCTGGCTGGCTGGCATCTGCCCGGCGGGCTCGATCCGTTGCTGGCCGGAGTCATCGGCGCTTTGGTGACCACCTATGTGACTTTTTTACCGTGCTTCTTCTTCATTTTCGCCGGCGCACCCTTTATCGAGGCCATGGCCGGCAACCAGCGCATCCAGGCCGCGTTGACCGGCGTTACCGCGGCGGTGGTGGGGGTGATCCTCAATCTGGCCGTCTGGTTCGGCCATAATGTCGTTTGGCCCGCCAGCGGTGTGGATCCGTTCGCACTGGCGTCCATGGCCATTTCACTGGTGTTGCTGCAGCGATTCCATTTCCCCATCCAGTACCTGGTGCTGCTGGGCGCGGCGTCTGGCGTTGTCTGGCGGATGATGGCCTGACGCCAGGATGCCATGCGCGGTTGGGGGAAGGACGGCACCGTGGTCCGTAACGGCCGATTTGCCGTTACGCATCCGGGATTCAGGCCATTCCGCCGGCAAACTCCGTCTTGAGGACTTTCGCGAGGGTCTGCAGGGTGTAGGGCTTTTTCACATACGGTCCGGCACCCAGACGTTGGGCTTCCTTGATTGCCGCGGTCTCCGAGAAGCCACTGACGATGATCGCCTTCTGACCGGGGCGAATGCGGATGATCCGCCGGTAGGTTTCGAGTCCGTCGATGTGGGGCTCCATGATCATGTCCAGGAGAACCATGTCAACCGGGTGCTTGTTCAGATAGGCGATCGCCGCCTCGCCATTTTCGACGCAGACGGCCTGGTACCCGAGCGTGCTGAGCATCTCGCGGGCGATTTCACGCTGGACCCGCACATCATCCACGACCAGCACGGTTTCCCCATGGCCCCGAAGGGATCCGATTTCCAGGGGTGCCTGATCGGCCGTCGGCACCTGGCGGGTGGCCGGCAGGTAAATTTCGAAGGTCGTCCCCCGGCCCGGCACACTATGCACTTCGATATAGCCCAGATGGTCCTTGACCGTTCCCCAGACCACGGCCATGCCCAGGCCGGTGCCGCTGCGGCCCATTTTCTTCTTGGTGTAGAAGGGCTCGAAGATGCGCTCCAAATCTTCCGGTGAAATGCCGATGCCCGCATCGGCAACGCGCAGCACCGCATACTCCCCTTCCTGGACCGCTTCGTAGCCCTTGAGCGGCCGGTCCACATACCGGTTGGCCGTGGTGATCAGCATCTTACCGCCGTCCGGCATGGCCTCGGCGGCATTGGAGACCAGGTTCATGACCATTTTGGACAGATGCACCGGCGATCCCAGGCAGTTCAAAAGATTTTGATCCAAGTCGGTGTCGAAGTGAACCTGGGGGTGATGGTGCATCAGGTGCCGATGTTCCGGCGTGGTCAGGTAGGTGAGGACAATCTCGCTGAGATTGGTGACCTCCATGACCGGCACGCCCCGCCGGGCCAGCGTCAAGAGATCCTGAACGATGGCGCCGGCGCGCAGACCGGATTCCCGGATCGTCTGGATCGGTTTGCGCAGGGGATCGGCCGGACCCAGCTGCATCAGCAAAAGATCCGGATAGCCGACAATTCCGCTCAGGATGTTGTTCAGATCATGGGCCACGCCGCCCGCCAGGGTCCCCAAGGCTTCCATTTTTTCCGCGCGCTGCAGCTGTGCCATGAGCCGCAGTTTTTCTTCGGCGGCGTGTTTCTGTTCGCTGATGTCGATAGCCATCTCGTAGCGTACCCGGCGACCGTCCGGCCACTGGATGGCCTTGTCGATGCATCGGTAAAAGCGGCCGTTGGACTGGTTTTCATGCTCCCAGATATGTACCTGGCCCGACTTCTCACCGAAGATGATGCTGTTGGTGCAAAAAGGGCAGGGGGATTGACGGTTCTGCAGCACCTCGTAGCATTTCCCCTCCGACCAGAATGGCCAAGTGCGTTTGATCGCTTCGTTGGCATACAACAGTTGATAGGTGTCCGGTGTGCTGATGTAAATCGGTTCGTCGATGCTGTCGAAGATGGACAGCAACTGACGGCGTTCGACATCGAGCATTTTTTCCACACGCCGGCGTTCGGCGATATCCACCTGCAGGCGGTCGTTGGTCAGGGTCAGCTGTTCGGTGCGTTCGGCGACCATTTGTTCCAGATGCGTCTGGTGTTCCTTGAGTTGTTCCTCGGCACGCCGAGCGCTGTTTTCCGCCTGGTTGGCATGCGCGACCTGCCGCTGGAGATCTTCATGCAGCTTCTTGAGGTCGTTCGCCATGGATGTGAAGTTGTCGGTGAGGCGGTCCAGTTCGACCACCGGGCTGGGCGGCATCTGGGTTTCGTACACACCGACGCCCAGCCGCTGAATGGCCGTGGACAATCCGCTGATGGGATCGGCGATGCGTCCCGACAGGTGGCGGGTGTTGGTCACCAGGTACAGGAAAAAGAGAATATAGAACAGGATCATGAAGCCGATGGCGGCGTATCCGATCAGACGGGCATACTGTTCCTGGTGGAGGATGGGATCCAGGATGGTTTTGCGATCCGCAATCACCATGAGCTTCCAGCCGGTGGCCGCCACGGTTGTCTGGCAGACCAGATAGGTCTGGCCGCCAAGGGACAGTTCGATCGACCCGCTTTGGGTCTTCATCAGACCGGCAACCGGTTGGCGCACATCCGCCAGAATCGATGCGAGAAGATTGAATGTCTCCGGCTTGCCGGTGTCGTGTTCCACCTGGGTGTGGTAACGGAAGTCCGAAAGTTCACTCAGACCGAATATCTGCTCGACCTCCGGCGGCATGGCCATGATCGTCCCCTGGGCATCCACCAAAAAGGCGTGTGCGCCCCAGGGCAGTTGGAGGCCGAGCAGGTTGTCGATGAAGTTCTTGACGGTCACGTCGATGCCGGCGACCCCTTCGAGAAAATCATCCCGGTAAATCGGTACGATGCACGACATCATCCAGCCCATGCCCATGGGATCCAGATAGGCTGCTGTCCAGACCGGTCCGCGGCCGGGATTGTGCGCCAAGTCGGCGAGATAGTAGAAATTGTATTTGGGGATGTTCATGCGGGCGGGCAACTGCGCGTACACGTTCTCGAAAAAGGGATAGTAGCGTGACATGGAGTCAAAGGTGTTGAGATACACGGCGACGACGTTGGCGTCGGTGTCGGCGATGGCCTTGTAGAGCGGGTCGAGCCTTTCGCTGCGCAGGGCTTTGTCCGTTTCCCGGTCAGCGATCGGCGTCCGGCCGGAGTAGAAGAGGCTGCAGCCGCCGTTGTCAATTTGTTTATGATAGACGCCGTTGGGCGCAAAACCGAATGACGGCGGCGGGTCGGGCAGGGAAAACTGCTCCGGATGGTCGAAAAAACGGGTGGTTTCCTGCTGCAGAACCCGGGCCAACTGGGACACGCCCTGCAACTGGGTGCCCACAATACGCGCCTGACTTTCGGTGATGCCTTGCAAATGGGACAGTCGGTCGACGCGCAGTGTACCGACGGACTTATCAAAGAGGTGGGTGTTCATCAGGAAATACAAGGCCAGGAGGGTGACTTCGATGACCAAAAGGGGCAGCAGGGCGGCCTTGAAGAATTCTCGTGAGATAAAGGTTTGCAGTGAGATGTTACGTTCGGGTGTCATTGCCATCCATCTGTACGCGATCGTCGCAGGCTCATTAGCGGGTTTTCAGATATCGTCTAAAGGGCCGGATCATCTCATCTGTCATCCGCCCTTGAAGATGTCGGCGGAATGGGGCGAAACTTGACAGAAACAGCAAAAGGGCGTTTGTCAGGCGTGAGCGCCAGTGCCGCTGGGGAAAATCGAACCCGCCCAGGCGTCGGAATGTCCGGCAGTCGGCGCGAAAGGGAAATCGCAGCCGGCCCCAGATTTCATCGCGGAAAAGGATCCTGCCGGAATGGCCCAGGAAGGTCGACGAACCGATAAAACCATGCTCGGCGCAGGCCACCAGGCGCTGGGCCAGGGCGTCCACCTGGTCGTCGATCGCACCTGAGAAGGTGGGCGCATCCGTGGCGATACCGGCCAGATGGGCCTGCTGCATTTCAATATAGGCCTCCAGGATCTGCCGCAGGTTGGCGTTTTGGGTCAGCGGGCCGGAGATCAGCAGGCCGATCTGTTTGCCGCGCAGGGCGGGCACGTGACCCATGAAAAAGGACCGATCGAAAAACCGCTTCCAGCGTGCGGATAAATAGCGGTCGGTCACGGTCCCGGCCAGGATGAGAATATCCGCCTTCATGACGCGATCACGAAAGAGCTCCATGAAGGCGTCGTGGCCCTGGTAGACGCAGATGTTGGCATCGGCACAGCGCAGGCATCCCTGGCAGTCTCCCTGGGGACCCTCGGCGGATAGGTCGATGGTCTCTATGCCGCCTGAAAAACAGGTGCGCATGCGCTGAATCATTCTACCCAGGTTGGTGGCCGGGGAAAGTTCATCGGTGATCAAAAGGACCCGCCGGCCACCCGGGTCCACGGGATGGGGCTGCCCGCCGGCGCGTAGGTGCCGCCGGACCAGACCAACGGGGGAAATTGCCGGTGGGCCGGTCGCTGGCTGGCCATCTCGGTGAACATCAGCGCGGCGAAGGCCGCCAGGCGTTTGCGTTCCGGGGCCTTGAGCAAATCGTACATGTCCGCCGAATAGCAGCCCACATGGCGCATGGCCAGATCGTCGCAGATGGCGTGCAGATAGTTGTGGGCGGTGTGGTCGTAGAAGTGGATCGAGGTGGTCAGAACGGCGGTGGGTTTTCCGTCAAAGACCGCAGCGGCGTTCTTCTCGAATACCAGCTCGATAAACCGTTTATAGCCCGCGGGGACGAGAAGATGGTAGACCGGCGTGGCCCAGAGGATGGCGTCGGCGGCCCGAATTTCGTCCATGACGGCATCGAAAGCGGCGACATCCCTTTCCAGGTGCCGGATGCGCCGGGAGATATGAATCGTCTTCAGCGTATGGGCGGGAAAGTGCTTTGCGATATAGGCCACATACTGCAGGGTCACGCTTTTGGCGCCTTTGGGGCTGCCGTTGAGGACGATGACGTTCATTGGCGATCCAGTTCCTGTCGCACGGCCAGGCCGATTTTTTCCAAGGTGTACGGCTTGCGCAGATACCCGCCGGCGCCCAATACCTGCATGGCCTTGACCCGATCGGAAGGGGCATAGCCACTGGCGATGATGGCGCGCTGCGCCGGGCGTATCTCGAGAATCTTTTGATACGTCGCAAGCCCATCCATGCCAGGTGGCATGACCATGTCGAGCACCAGAAGATCCACGCTTTGGGTGCGAAGATAATCCACGGCGGCCTCTCCGCTGTCTGCCGCGGTGACCCGATACCCCAGCTTGCCGAGCATGCGCACGGCAATGTCGCGCTGCTCCGGAACGTCATCGACGACGAGCAGGGTCTCGCAGCCGGTGTAATCCTGGAGCACGATCCGTTCCGCCGGCTTGCCGATCTCCTCGCGGGTGGCCGGCAGGTAGACATCGAAGCGGGTGCCGTCACCTTCACGACTGTGGATGTCCACGAATCCGCCATGGTCCTTGAGCGTGTTCCAGACAACGGTCATGCCCAGGCCGGACCCGCTGTGGCCCATGCGTTTCTTGCTGTAGAACGGTTCGAAGATGCGATGCAGATCCTCGGCGGCGATGCCGACCCCTTCGTCGACGATCTGCAAGATCACATACTCCCCCTCGACGATGCGTTCATACCGATCGACTTCCATGTCCAGATAGCGATTGAAGGTCGTCAGCGTGATGGTTCCGCCGGCTGGCATGGCCTCGACGGCGTTGCCCACCAGGTTCATGATCATTTTCAGGATGTGCAGATGGGATCCCCGGATGTTGATCAGGTCGTCGGCCAGTTCGGTGGTGATGCGGATGTCGGCGTGTTTTTCCAAAAGACGTTTGCATTCGGGGGTATCTAGGTAACTGCTCACGATGTGGTTCAGATTGATCACCAAGTGGTCCTTGACCCCGCGACGGGCGATCATCAAGAGATCCTGGACGATGTCCGCGGCCCGTTGACCGGAGCGCTGGATCGTTTCGATCTTGCTGCGCATGGGATTATCGGCGGCCAAGTCCAATAGCAGTAATTCCGGATAGCTGACCAGTCCGCTGAGGATATTGTTCAGGTCGTGGGCCACGCCGGCGGCCAGGCTGCCGATGGCTCCATCTTTTTGGATCGTTCCAGCCGACGTTCAAGATGTTTGCGTTCGTCGATATCCTTGGCGATCCCCTGGGTCCCGGCAAACAACGGTTTGTCCGCCTGGGATGGGGTGTAGATCCCTTCGGCCGAGATGCTGAAATAACGACCGCCGCAGGCTTTGGCGTCGCCATCGAGGGAGAGCAGCAGGCGCAGCTCCATATCCCGTGTGGCGCGTGGGCCCGTGCGCCGTTCGTTGATGCGGAAGGCGGCTGCGGCTTTGTCCTCGGGATTCACCAGGTCGAGGATGTGACGACCGATCAGCGTCTCGGGGGCCTTTTGATACTTGGTGATCGCCGGGCTGATGAACGTGATCCGGCCGCTTTCGTCCAACCGGAAAACGATATCGGGGATCGTCTGAATGATGGCGTTGAGATGGCGTTCGTTGTTTTTGATCAACACCAGGGCATTGCGTAGCTGTTGGCTGGCCTTGCGCTGACGTGTCCAGTACTTGAACAGCATCAAAAAAAGGCCGCCGGAAATGATCACCGCTGCGGGCAGAAGCGGCAGTACCAGGATCCGGCGGCTGATGAAGAGGACATGTGTACCGATGCCCAATACCAGGAGGCCGGCTGCGCCGGTAAGGATCGTGGGCAGAAATTCGAGGCGGGCGATGCACAGGCCGTACAGTCCCGCGACCAGCAGGGCCAGCAGGATTTCAGCGTACACGATCCCGGCATATCGGCGAATGGTGCTGCCCGACAGGATGGTCTCGACCGCCTGGGCATGCACGTCGACGGCGGTGACATGGCTGTCCTGAGGCGTTTGGTAGACGGGGGTCAAGCCAATGGCCGACAGCCCCACCAGGACGATCCGGCCCCGGACGGCCCGTGCGGAGAGCTGATCGGCCAGGACCTGGGTGGCCGGAAAGTGGTGCAGGCGCGGCTGGTTCTTGGTGAAATGGATCAGCAGATTGCCGTTCTCGTCGATGGGAATCGTATGAGGGCCGAAAACCAGGCGGTTCTGTTCGCCCTGCCGCTGCCAGATCGTGAGCGGCTCATGCGGCTGGGTGGCCAGCAAGGCGGCCAGGGCCAGGTTCGGATAACAGGTGCCGTTATAGGTGATGATCAGGGGTAGCCGTCGCAACAGGCCGTCCCCATCGGGTTGCCCGTTCAAAAATCCGGCATAGGGCGCGTTGACGGCCAACTGAGGGATGTTGCAGATGATACCCTTTGCCTCGTAGAAGTGGATACCGCCGACCTCAAGGGCGGGGTGCCGGATGTTGATGATTTCAAGGGCTGGCAGATGACATGCGCTTGACGGCGGCGCATGTCCGCCAAAGTCAAACCCATAGCCCAGGACAAACGGTCCCGTGGCCAGTGTGGCGGCCAGAACCGCATCGTTGTCGGTCGGGCCGTCCGGCGTTTCTCTGACCATCACTTCCGATGCACATGCCGAGGTGCCGTTGGCGCCGCCAGGGCTGGCGGTGGGCCGTCCGGTGCGATCCGGTTCGGCCATGATGAAATCCAGGGCGATACTCTTGGCGCCCAGGGCCTTGAGTTTTTCCAGCAGGCAGGCCAGGCGGGTGCGCGGCCAGGGCCATTGCCCCCATGTGGCCAGCGACTGTTCGTCGATTTCCACCACGACGACCTGGTCGCTGATGGGAACATTCGGCGCCGTTGCCACAATGGCGTCGGTGAGTTTCAGTTCCAGGTGACCAATAAAAAAAGGATGGATGACGACCACGGCGGACCAGGCGAGGGCCAGGAGGAGCGCCAAGACGACCACCAGACGTGCCGAGGGGTCGAGGTTGTTTTTGGAGTTTCGCATAGGCGCCGTGCATTTGACCGGTACGATGATGTTTTTGCTCGGGTGGCCGTCCTTGCGGTGGGCCGTCGACGGGTGTGCGGATCAGCGGACCACCACTTCCACACGGCGGTTTTGGGCATTGGCGACGTTGTCGGCGGTTTTGATCAACAGGTTTTCCTCGCCATGGGAGGAAACGTCGATTATGTTGTCCGCAATGCCACTGTCCACCAGCAATTTCCGGACCGCCTGGGCGCGTCGCATGGAGAGGGCCACGTTGTAGGCTTCGTTGCCCACGGTATCGGTATGCCCGATCACGGAAACGCGTGTGGGCATACGTGCCGCAATGGCCGTGAGAATTTTGGGCAGGGCCTTCCGGGACACCGGCAAGAGCTGGTCCGAATCGGACTGAAAGTGCAGGATAAAGTGGACCGGTGGCGGCATTGGGGTGTTCACAACGGCGCCGAACAGCTTTTCGAGCTGTGCCGCGTCGACCGTTGTCGGTGCGCTTGGCACCGTCTGATCGTCGCGGATCACGGTGGTTTGGTTGGCCTGATCGATGGCAATGCTGCCGGCGGCATTGGAAACGGTGACTTGGCCGACGGCGCCATCCGGGTCGGGGACCAGGGCCACCACGGAGCGGTGACTGCAGGCCGCGACGAGCATCATGGCCGCCAGAACAATCCAAACGGAAGGATATCTGTGCATGGGATCACTTGTCCTTTCTTCTGTGATAAAACCGGATGGATCCACGCTTGGGATTACCCCCCAAACGCGCGGGGGTGGTTTCATTCGACTTTCATCAGTACATGGGTCCCGCGCACACCGATGGTGGCGGCGGGCATGACCAATTGTACCGATTCGGGCGCGAGCTTGGCGATCTGACCCGAAATGAACGACATGGTGCCGCGGATCAGCTGGATGACCAGTGAGAGTTTTTTCCCCAAGGGCTCGAACAGGTAATCGTCAACGCTGATTTCGGTGCCCGGTCCCAAGGCGATCATGCTGTCATCGGAGAAGATCAGACCGACGAGGCCGTCACGGGCGGTGCGGACGATGTCGGCCTGTTCGATCTCCATGCCGGTGACCACGTTCAGGGTTTTGCCCTTGCGCGTAATGGTGGCTTCACCCTCTACGGTTTTGACCACACCCACGAAGGCGTGGGCGGCCGTTGAAAACATGCCGGCCAACAAAAACGCCAGACAGAGCCGTCGGAAAAGTATGATTTGCATGCATGCCTCCTTTTGGGGTTAGCGATCCAGTTCGGCCCGAACGGCCAAACCGATCTTCTCAAGCGTATAGGGCTTTTTGATGTAACTGCCGGCGCCCAGCTGTTGGGCTTCGCGGACGCTTTCGGTTTCGGCATAACCGCTGGCGATGATCGCACGCTGGTTCGGAACCCGTTGGATGATCGCCTTGTAGGTATCCAGCCCGTTCATGCCACCGGGCATGATCATATCCAGGACCAAGAGGTCAAAGGTCCGCTCGGCAATCATGGCCAGGGCCTCCTCCCCGCTGGCGGCCAGGTCCACGCCGTAGCCCAGCCGTTGCATCATCCGGCGCGTCAGGTCACGTTGTTCCGGGGAATCGTCGACCACCAGGATCGATTCGCCCTTGCCCAGGTAGTCGTCGATATAAACGGAACCTGTATCCTCTTCCTGGGTGCGTGAACCGGGGAAGTAGAGCACGAAGGTCGTGCCGGCACCCTCCTCGGTGATGATGTCGATGAAGCCGCCATGGTCTTTGAGCGTTCCCCACACCACCGACATTCCTAACCCCGTGCCGCTGCGGCCCATGACTTTCTTGGTATAGAAGGGCTCGAAGATTTTTTCCAGGTCGGTGGCGGCGATGCCAATGCCCCTGTCCGCGACCTCCAGAATGGCATATTCCCCCTCGGGGATGATCTCGAAACCCGGATGAGGCGTGTCGATGTAGCCGTCCCGGGTGCGGATGGTGATCCGGCCGCCCGAGGGCATGGCATCGGCGGCGTTGGCCACCAGATTCATCAGGGTCTTGGAAATGTGGGTGGCCGATCCGAGGACGGTCAGGGTGCCGGGCCGAAGATCGGTCTGAACACTCAGCTGAGGCCGATCGCCCATGATCTTGCGGTATTCCGGGGAAGCGAGGAAATCGTTGACGATGCCCTCCAGCCGAACCACCTTTTTGGTACCCACATTGCGGCGGGCCAGGGTCAACAGATCCTGAACGATTTCGGCGGCCTTTTCACCCGATTTTTTGATCATCAGCAGGGGCTGGCGCAAGGGATGGTCCGTCGGAAGATCGAGCAGCAGGAGATCAGGGTAACTGACAATGCCGGAAAGAATGTTGTTCAGGTCGTGGGCCACGCCGCCGGCCAGGGTGCCTAGGGATTCGAGGCGCTTGGCATTGGCCAGGCGGTTTTCGAGATTTTTTTTCTCGGCCTCGGTTTTTTTGATCGCGGTGACGTCGTGAACGACGGTCATGGCTCGCTTGGGTTGGCCATTGTCTAAGAAGAACTTGAAATTCATGATCACCGAGAGAATTTCGCCATCTTTGCGTTTGAATTCAAGCCCCAGGGACGCCGCCTGACCGACGGGCGGCGCTTCCAAAAGATGGCGGATTTTCAGCTGGCCGGCTTCGTCCAGCAGGACGAAAGGGTCGATGGCCAACAGTTCATTCTCGCTGTAACCGGTATATTGGCACATGACGTCGTTCACCGCAGTAAACCGCAGACAGGCCAGGTCGAGTTCGAAGATTCCGGCAGGGGCGAACTGAACCAGCTCTTTGTATTTTTCCTGGCTTTCCCTGAGTGCCAGCTCGTAGCGCATCCGCTCGGTAACATCCCGGGCGGCGGCTTGGATGCCCACTGGCCTGCCATCACTGTCCCGAACCAGACGATTGCGATACTCCAACGTCACTTCGCGTCCCGAACGGGTGGTCATGCGCATATACCCATCATCGAACCCCTGGGTGGTCACGCGGGAGAGGTAGTTCTTAAAATCGGCTTTATAGCGGTCGGGCAGAAAGCTGCGAATGTTGATCCCCTGAGTATCCTCGTGTTGCCAGCCGTACTCCTCCTTGAAAGGCAGGTTGGTCTCGATCAAGTTGCCTTCCAGGTCGTGGATGCAAAGCAGGTCCGATCCATTTTCGAACAAGTATCGGTATTTACGTTCGGAATCAACCAGCTGGGCGTTTTTCTGGGTCAGGCGCCGGTTGGCTTCGATCAGCTGGGCGACGGTTTGGCGATGGCTTTTACACCGGCGATAAAATCGCGTGAGAAAATTGCCCGAGAAGGGCGTCCAGGTAATGCGATACCGGCACGCCGGACCGGATGCCGTGCGTTGGCGTTCCTCCACCTTGGCTTGGGGCAGCCCCATCCGGGTGGGCAGCGCGGCCAGCAGACCGCGGACATAGTCGCCATCGAATGGCGTCCGCTGGTGACCGTCATGGAAATGATCCGTGATAACGGCCCATCCGTTTCCGATTTCATGGATTTTGAGGGTGTCAATGGTCGTTGTGGATCGGCTGTAGGTGGATATTCGGGTATATGCCCATTTTGGATTGCCGAGTAACCGGGCGATCCATCCCCCCATCCCCAGGGCCTCGAAGGGGTCGGTGGCCAAGCCAGGTGATAGACGGCGTTTTTATCGTTCAGAAGGGCAATCATCCGGGCATAAAGGGTTTGCAGCAGGGCATGCGAAATCCAATGGGCCGGATCCATCAGGAAGGGTTCGTCCACGGGCAGCCCCACCAGCAGGTCGCCCAACCTGCCGTGGTTGTTTTCACGAATATGGATGAGTAGCGAGCGCGTAATTCGGCAACTGATCTCCTTGGCCATGGTAGCGGGGGTGCTTTCGTCCATCGGTCCGTTGGCAAGCTATGGGTTGCAGGATACGGTTTGTCCGCTGGCGTCGTCCCGCCCTTTGCCCAAGAGGATTGTCACACGCCGCACTGGCGGGCGGAAGACGCATGCAGGCAGTCGTGGTGGTGTTTGCCCGAATGCTGAACTCCCTCCTGAATTATTCGGTTTTTAAGTGAAGTTCAAGCCTTGTTCTGCGATTGTGAACAATTTTGGTGCGGGATGGGGCCACCGGCCAGGTGCGCGGCAACCCGCGCCACCAGTCTGGCGATGTCGATGGGCTTGACCATGGTTTCCACCACGCCGATCTTTTCGGCGATATCCAGATAGGTCCGGGGATCGAGCTGGCCCCCGCCGGAAATGGCGATAATCGGCATTGCCGGTCGTTCTTTGCGCATTTCCAGGATGGTTTCGATGCCTTCCTTCTTCGGCATGATCAAGTCGGTGATGACCAGGTCCACGGGCGTTTGCCGGAACCGGCGCAGGGCCTGATGACCATCCGCAGCTTCCAGGGTGGCATAGCCGGACCGTCTGAGCGTGACATTGAGTAGCTTGCGGATCTGGGGATCGTCGTCAACGATCAGGATGATATATTGGCGGTGCGTTGTCATCGGGACAGGCTTTCAGCGGATTCCATCTTGACCCGCTCGCCGTCGAGGACGCGGCGGACCAGGGGGAGCATGTCATGGGTGGAAAAGGGCTTCATGATCAAGGCCCGGATACCTAACGCGGTGGCTGTGTCGGCGTCGATTTTTTTACTGTAGCCGGTACACAGGACGACCGGTATGTCCGGTCGAATGGCCAGCACCTCGGCGGCCAATCGGTCGCCGGTCAGATTGGGCATGGTCATATCGGTAAGTACCAGATCGAAGGCCTGGGGTTTGTTTTTGAACAGGTTCAGGGCCTCGATACTGCTGGTGCGAATCGTGACACGATAGCCTTACGTTCCAGCATCCTGGCGCCCACGCGGGCAATCACCAGCTCATCGTCAACGATCAGAATGTGCTCTGTCCCGCCCGGCAGATGTTCGGCCAAGGCGGGTTTCTCAGGAATGTCCGGGTTTTCGATACACGGCAGGAAAACCTTGAAGCAGCTGCCTTGACCGGGTGTGCTGGTCACCTGAATGTCGCCGCCATAACCACTGATGATACCGTGTACCACGGCCAGTCCCAAGCCTGTGCCTTCGCCGACATCCTTTGTGGTGAAATAGGGCTCGAAAATCGATCCCATCTCTTCGGCCGGGATCCCGCAACCGGTATCGGAGATGGCGAGTACCCCATACCGCCCGGCCTTGAGCGGATCCATGAGGCCCTCGATGCCGGCTTCCAGGAGAACGTCGCCGATGGTGATGGTCAGGTCACCGCCACGCGCTTCATGGCATGGACCGCATTGGTGCACAGGTTCATGCAAACCTGGTGAATCCGGGTGGGGTCGGCCAGCACGGTGACCTCACTTTCCACGGTCAGACGGATGGCGATGGTTGCGGGTACTGTTGCGCGCAAGAGTTTGGCCACTTCCCTGACAATACTGCCAAGGTTGAACGGTTCGGCGCGTTCCTCCGTCTGATGGGCGAATGCCAGGATCTGGTTGACCAGGTCGCGGGCGCGCATGCCCGAGATGCGGATTTCCTTGAGGTAATCCTCCAGGGGCGAGCCCTTCTCCACCTCGTCGAGGGCCAGTTCGGCAAAGCCGATCGTCGAGGTCAGGATGTTGTTGAAGTCGTGGGCAATGCCGCCGGCCAGGGTGCCGATGGCCTCCATTTTCTGGGATTGCCGCAGGCGGGTCTCGATTTCGATCTCCTTGCTGATATCCCGTTTGACCGCGACATAGTGGGTGATCTGCCCGCTTTCGGCGATCACCGGGGAGATGGTCGCCTCCTCGGTGAAAAACTCCCCGTTTTTTCGTCGGTTGACGATGCGGCCGCTCCACACGCGGCCCTGGGTCAGCGTTTGCCACATGGCGTGATAAAAGGCGTCGTCCTGCCGGCCGCTTTTGAGGATGCGTGAGCTTTTTCCCACGGCTTCGGCCCGGGAATAGCCGGTGGTGGTCTCGAAACCCGGGTTGACATACTGGATGCATCCTTCCCGGTCCGTGATGACGATGGCCTCGGGACTTTGCGCGATGGCCGTGAAGAGCAAGGTGCGTTGCTCCTCGGCGGATACCTGGTCGGTGACATCCGTGGCCACGCCTAGCACGCAGCGCGGATGGCCGGGAAGACGGATGGGGATCGTGGCGGTGCGCAGCCAGTGCACCGTTCCGTCTTTTCGGATGAAGTTTTCCTTGGCGACGGTCAAGGGCTGCTGGCGGTCAAGGACCTCGGCGTCATGACGGCATAAAGATTGGACATCGGCGACGTGGAGGCCGGCCCGTTCGGCCAGTTCCATGTCCGTTCGGCCGACCATCTCCTTTTCCGGCATCCCGTAGAGATCGGCGATGGTTTGATTGGCCAGCAGGTAGGCCCCCCGGTGATCCTTCACAGAGACATAGTTGGGGCTGGCATTGAGGACGGTTTTCATGGTTTGTTCGCTCTGGCGCAGCTGCTTCTCGGCATTTTTATGCGCGGTCAGGTCCCTGAAGATGGCGACGATTTCTCCGGTGCCGAGGCGGCAGACGTAGTTCTCCACCCACAACCGGATCTTTCCGTCCTTGTAGCGGGTGATCGGATGCTGCCGCGGATGGCCGGTGTGCCAGACGGATCGGAAGACATCCAACAGCCCCATTTGGACGATTCCCGGAAACACCGCCTGGACGCTGCGTCCCACCACTGCCGTGGCATTCACCTGAACCAGTCTGGCGCCTGCGGGATTGACGCCCTGGATAATGAAATCCGCACCGTTGTCGGATGCCCGGTAGATGGCGACGCCATCATGCATGTTCATGAACAATTCCCGGAAGCGTTCTTCAACAACGATATCCTTCATGGATTCCTCATGGACGCATCCCGCGGCGGATGGGGCAGGGTGAATTGGATTTTCATGGAGAAATGGATCCTCCCCATAGCCCAGGGGCTATTCTTCAATAACCAGATAGCCTTCCGCATCCCGTTCGACCCGCGTGATGCCCGGATGTTTTCTTTCCAGCGCCTTCAGGATGGCATCCCGGCTGCGAATTTTCTGCAGGAGACGATCTCGCTCGGTGGCCAGGTCGATGGCTTCCAGGGCGCGTTGGATCGTGATTTTGAGGTCGGTATCATCCCATGGCTTTTGAATGAATTTGTAAACCCCGGCCTCGTTGATCGCCTGGATGGCGACCTGCATTTCCGCCTGACCGGTGAGCATGATCGTCAGGATGTGCGGGTAGCGTGTTTTGACGGTTCTCAGAAAATCCAGTCCGTTCATCCCGGGCATGTTGTAATCGCTGATCACCAGACTGACTTCACGGGCTTCGAGCAGATTGAGCCCTTCCTCACCGCCGCCTGCGGTCATCAGGGTGTAGGGCGCCTTACGCAGGACGCGCTGGAAGGCTTTGAGAACGTGGGGTTCGTCATCCACCATCAGGATTGCGTGTTGGGCCATGTTCGATGGGTTCCTTTCCAAAAATGGCGAATTGCCACGGTTATGAGAAACATTGGGTTGGCGGTGGGTCTGCCTCGCCGTCGGCCTGGGTGGGGATGCCGCACTTGGGGCAATGGTGCCAGTCCCGGGCCAGCAGCTGGCAGCACTGCCGACAGCGTTTAATCAGTTCCTTGCCGCAATACGGACAGAAATGGTGACGTTGTTCCATCAGGCTATTGCAATGAACACAGGTGATTTGGGTTGTGTTTTGGGGTCCGAAGACGCGCAGAACTTCCTCACAGGTGGTGATTCCTTCGCTGATCTTTTGAAGGGCGTCGTCCAAGAGGGTGGTCATGCCGGTCAGTCGGGTGGCGTGCAGCAGTTCGGACTCCGCGGCCCCCTGGTGGATCATGCGCTTGATTTCGTTGTCGACCTGGAAAATTTCGTAAACACCGATGCGTCCCCGGTAGCCGCTGCCGTTGCAGTCGTCGCAGCCGGTGCCGCGAAAGGCGCTGAAATCCGGATCGATGATATTCAACGCCTGGCGGATTTCTTCATCCGGTTGATCAACCGTGCGGCAGGTCGGACAGATGCAGCGCACCAGCCGCTGGGCGATGATTCCGATCAGGCGTCGGAGATCACGTAGGACGCCAGCCCCATGTCCCTCAGGCGCGTGATGGCGGCGATGCTGGAATTGGTGTGCAGGGTCGACAGCACCAGGTGGCCGGTAAGGGCCGCGTTGAATGCCACCTCGGCGGTTTCGTGGTCCCGGATTTCACCGAGCATGATCACATTGGGATCCTGGCGCAGAATCGCCCGCAGCACGTTGGAAAAGGAGAGGCCGATCTTGTCGCGCACGTTCACCTGTTCGGCCATGTTCATGTAATACTCCACCGGGTCCTCGATGGTGGTGAAGTTCTTGGTGATCTTGGCGCCTTTGCGCAGCATGCCATACAGGGTCGTGGTTTTGCCGCTGCCGGTGGGACCGGTGGCCAGGAGGATGCCCTGGGGGCGTTCGATGAATCGGCTGACCGTCGTCAGGTCACGACCGCTGAAACCCAACTCTTCGATCTCCCGGCTGGCCGCGTTCTTGTCCAGGATACGCAGGACCACCTTTTCACCGTTGATCGTGGGCAGGGTCGAGATGCGCATATCCACCATGCGGGTCGAGGATTTGACCGTGATGCGGCCGTCCTGGGGCCGACGGCGTTCGGCGATGTCCAGGTCGCTCATGACCTTGATGCGTGAGACGATCGCCAGAAGCATATTCTGGGGGATGTGCAGTTTATCCACCAAAAGATCGTCGATGCGGTAGCGGACCATGACGAATTTGGTTTTGGGTTCGATGTGCACATCCGAGGCGCCATGCCGCAGGGCATCGGAAATGATCGCATTGACAATCCGGATGGCCGGTGGCTTGTCCTTGGCGCGCATCAGCTCCTCGATGTCGGAGGCTCGTCGGTCTCATCGAGGATGATTTCGATCTGTTCGGTCGGGTCGCTCAGATCGATCTCCGAAAGCGCGATTTCGAAGCTTTCCGCCTCTCCGTAGGTCTCCTTGATTTTTTCGAGAATTTCCCGACGGCTGGCCACCACCGGTTGGATCGGCATGCCGGTGATGAAGGTCAGGTCATCGATCTTGTTCTGATCCGTGGGATCGGCCATGACCACGATGAGTTTCTGGTCGCTGCGCTTGAGCGGCATCAGGATGTTCTGCTCGCAGATTTCCCGGGGAACCAGTGCCGCCAGGGCTTCGGGAACACTGAACTCGGCCGGCGACACCCGGTTGATGTCCGTGTGGTGTTCGATGGCGGCGATGATGGCCTTTTCGGACGCAGCACCGATATTCACCAGGATTTTGGGCAGGATGCCGCTGGATTTGGCCTGGATGGACAAAGCTTTTTCCAGCACCGCCCCGTCGATCAGGCCCGCCTTGACCAGGATGTTGCCCAATTGGCTGTGGTGTGTGTTGATGAACCGGCTGAGCCGCTTGAGCTCCTTTTGCTGATTTTCGGCCTGTTGTTTCAGGGATGTGTTTTCGCGAATCAGATCATACTGTTCGAGCGCCAGGCTCACGGTAAGGCGCAGGTCGTCGTCGTTCCAGGGCTTGGTGATGAATTTGTAAACGGCACCTTCATTGACGGCCCCCATGACCGCGTCGGTATCGGCGTAACCGGTCAGCATGATGCGGATGGTTTTGGGGTATTTGGCCTTGATCTGCTTGAGCAGTTCGGTCCCGGTCATGCCGGGCATGCGATGGTCGGAGATGATGACATGCACGGGCTGATGCTTGTCCAAAAGGGCCAGGGCCTCGGGTCCCGAACCGGCCGTGATGACTTCGTAGTTTTCGTGCCGGAAGATGCGGCGCATGGATTTGAGGACATTGATTTCGTCATCGACGAACAGGATCCGATAGGCCTGGGGCGCTTCCGACGGATCTGCCACAGCGGCCGTGGTATCCGTGGCGGTGCTGCTGTCCAGAAAAAGATTGGCAAATCGTGACATGGCTGTGGATGCTACTTTCCAAGGGTCGCCGGAGCGCTGCCGGGAATGGGCTCAGCGGTTGCCGAGACACCGTCGGTGACGGGAATCCGAATGGTGAACGTGCTGCCCCTGTCGGGCGCGCTTTCGACCCCAATGGTTCCGCCAAGGGATTTGACGCTGTTGTAGGCGTGGAAAAGCCCCAGGCCGGTGCCGTCACCGACCTCCCGGGTGGTGAAAAAGGGATCGAAGATGTTGGCTTGGTCGTCTTCGGCGATTCCGACCCCCGTATCCGTTACCGCGACCACCACATGATTGCCGTCTTCAGCGGTCCGGAGGGTGACGGATCCCTGGTGGCCGACGGCCTGGATGGCGTTTTTCAGAATATTGAAAAAGACGTAGTTGATTTCCCGCAAGTGGCAGGTGATTTCGGGAATGTCGCCATACTCACGATGCACGTTCACTCCCGGCTGCACGTGGCTGGACAGCATTGCCAGGGTGGTGTCCAGACAGGTGTTGAAATTGACGCTTTCGGTCCGTTCAATGCTGGGATGGGCAAAGTCTCTCAGGTTTTCGACGATGATGTTGACCCGTTTGGCACCATCCAGGGATTCCTCGATCAGGCTTTGGGTGTCTTCGATGACGAAATCCAGATCCATTTCCCGGATCAGCTGGGTGATGGCCGTTAGCTGGGTTTTGATCTGGGACGCCGCCGCGGTACCCGTTTGACCGATGAGAAGATCGGCCAGTTTGCGATAACGGGTGATTAAAAGGACCAGCTCCGCCGTGCTGCCCTTGAGCGTGTTCAGGTTGCTGATGATAAATCCGATGGGGTTGTTGATTTCATGGGCCATGCCCGCTGCCAGTTGGCCGATGGCAGCCATTTTCTCCTGCTGGAACAGAACCAGTTGGGTGTTGCGGATCTCACGGGTCTTCTTCTCCACCTCGATCTCCAGATCCGTTGCCAACCGTCGGTAGCGTGCTTCTGAAAGGGCCAGCTGGTCGGCCTTTTCCTTGAGTGCGATGTAGGATTCGTTGACCACCTGACCATGCAGGCCGGCAGTCATGCGGTTGCGGTAGGTGAGATCCATGATTTGGACGATCCACCTGGCGGTGAATCGTGCCAACCGTTCCAGCCGTGTGATTTCGGCCGTGCTCTCCGCCGGCGCGGTGAGCCGCAGGCGGCCGATCACTTCCATTTCGTGGATCAGGTCAATCCGGACCGCAAGCGTCGGTTGGCCGTTTTTTTCCGTGTCGCGCCGTCGCCATCGGCAGGGTAGTAGACCTTGCCATCAGGATACAGGATCGAAGCCGCCGCCCGGCCATTGATGTCGGCCAGAAGCACCTTTGCCAAGGATAGCGGAAACAATTCGGCCAGGCTGTATTCGCGGTCGAATTCACCCATATCGATATGCTCATTCATGGTTGTCATGAAGTCACCGCCTTCGGCACCACCGCGGCAAAATGTTCGGGCAGGATATCATGCCGCGCTTTCAGTTCGAAACGCCGATCGAGGTCAATGTAGACCGCTTCGATCAGACGCATGAAGGTCTCCAGAACGCCGTTACCGGTCAATGCCGAACTGAACGTCACCGGCAGCCCCGTGGGTGCCCAGCGCTGCTGAATTTCCGCCTCGCTGATGATATCGGGGAGATCGCGCTTGTTGAATTGCACCACCAGGGGGAGCCGATCGAAATCGAGCCCGACACGAGCGGCGTTTTTCTCCAGGTTGTCGAAACTCTGGAAGTTGCTCATCGCCTGGCTGGTCTGCGAGTCGGCCACGAAGACCACGCCGTCGGCCCGTGAAAGAACCGCCTTGCGGGTGGCGTCATGGGCAACCTGGCCGGGAACCGTGAAAAGTTTGAATTTGACCGTGAATCCTTGCCGGGTCCGGATCAGAAGCGGCAGCAGATCGAAAAAAAGAGTCCGGTCTCCCTTGGTTTCAAAGGTCATCAGCTCGCCGCAACGGCCGGTCTCCATCAGGTCGTGCAGACGCATGAGGTTGGTGGTCTTGCCACTCAAGGCCGGACCGTAATAGACGATTTTGACGATCAGTCTGCCGCTTTGCGGGATGAATTCGGCCATGGCTTTTGCCCTCCTCAACCCACGGGTGTATGACATACCGGGGAAAGGGCCATGATCACCCCTCGCCCTCGGTAGCGACCGGTAAGGGGAATAAGTTCCAGATCGAAGGCGCTGCCATCCTTGCTGCGGGCGGAGATGCTGCGCTTTTCAAGCGCTTGGAGGCATTCCCCCAGGCTGGTCTCGACACCGTCGTCAAAACTCTCCCCGATGCCGCTGCCAATGGCCGGACATCGATCCGACCCCATTTGCTGGCGGGCGGCCTTGTTGACCATGACGACCAGCATTTCCGAACTGATGCCCAGAATCGGCAGCGGCAGCTCCTCGAGAATGGCATGGGATACCTGCAGGGCCTGGTTTTGGATTTTGAGCGAATGGGTCCGCTCCTGGACGATCGATTCAAGGTTCTCGTTCATCTGCTTCAGTTCTTCATTTTGCTGGTAGAGTTGGTCGTGCAGGGCTTTGTTGGCCTGGATCAAATCGTATTGTTCCAGCGCCTGACGGATTTCCAACTTCAGGTTGTGGTCATTCCAGGGCTTCAGAAAAAATTTATAGATATGGCCTTCGTTGATCGCCTCGGTGATGGTGTCCACATCGGTGTAACCGGTGAGGATGATGCGCAGGATGTTGGGATAGCGTTCGCGGACCTGTTTGAGGAATTCCGTACCGTTCATTTCAGGCATGCGCTGGTCGGAGACCACCACATGGACTTCATTTGCAGCCAGAATGTCGAGTCCTTCGCGGCCGCTGCTGCCGGTCAGCAGACGATAGTTTTCCTTGCGCAGAAGCCGTTTCAGGGCATTGAGGATATTCGGTTCGTCATCAATGCAGAGCACGGCGTGTGTGGGCGTTTGCATGGGATTTCAGCCTTGTTTGAAAAATTGGGTGGCATGATCGATTTCGGACCTAAGGGCCGGAAACCACGCGGCGGAGTCTTTGAGCAGCGCCACCATGGGTGCTTTGATGGCCGGCGGCAGCGTGTCGGTATCCAACTGGTAACCGACCCGACCCTCCATCAGGTTCACCAGGATATCGGCCACACGGACCAGACCGGCTACCGGTGGTGTATCCGCCCGATGGACCGCGTGGTGGTGGCCCTGAATCGACTTCTCCAGCATTTCCGGAAGCATCCAGCGCTTGGCGAGGTGGCTGCCGATGCGGGTGTGGGGCCAACTGTCCAGCGCTTGTTCCGCTGCGAAAAAGGTTATTCGGTCGGTCTGGATACGTTCCAGGATGGCGCTGAAGCGATCGGGGAAACTGTTGATCAACACCACCTTGCCGATGTCATGGACCAAACCGGCCGTAAACGCTTCTTCGGCCAAGGCCAGGCGGGTACGGTCGGCCAGGTGACGGCACATGACGGCGACGCCGATGGCATGAGACCAGAACGTGGTGATATCGAAACCCTTAAACGCGTTTTTCAGCGTGAGGGCATCAATGACGCTGATGGTCACCACGGCACTTTGCACGGTGCCGTAGCCGAGCAGGGTGATGGCATGACGCAGGCTACTGACCCGGTTCTTGAGCCCGAAGAAAGAGGAGTTGACCAGCCGCAGGATTCTCAGAACCATGGATGGATCACGTTCCAGAACCGTTACAAGCCGTTCGATGGGCGTCTCGATATCCTGCAGCATCCGGTTGATTTCCATGGCCACGGTGGGCAGGGTCGGCAGGTTGGTGAGGGCTTCCACCTTCCGTATCATCTGCTCCCGGTTCAAGGTCGACCTCCCTGCGGGGTATCCTCGCCGCCCTCCAGGGTGACCACCACCGCGTCAGCATCAAGCCCTGGTCGCCGAAGGTCAGAATGCTAGACAGGCTGTTGTCACTGATCACCGTGTCGCGTGTGAGAAGCAGGCGGCCGTCATTGAGCCGCAGGTCCTGGTTCAGGGTCATGCCCGCCTTCAGAAACCGGTAATCCAGGTGTTTGATCAGGCTTAGGGCGGCCTGGCTGCCGATGCAGTCCAAGAAGTGGCGTACCATGGCGCCATCGTAACGGATGTCGCTGTCTTGCAGGATGATCTTTTCGGCGATGGTTTGCCGCAGGCTGTCGTCCATGCGGAACTCGAGGTCATCTATAACCGCTTTGGGCAGATAGCGGCGGGCCGAACTGATCAAGGCATTGATCTCGTCGGGCCACAAATGACGGATCGTGCAATAGTCCGCGGCAATGGCCAGAATGCGGGCCCCCAGGGGAATCGCATCCCCCTTGAGACCTTCGGGAAAACCCGATCCGTCGATGTTTTCATGGTGGCTGCGGATGAATTCACCGACCTCCTTGAGGCCCTCCACCGAAGAGAGCGAGAGGGCCGCGATGGCCGGATGTTGGCGGTAGGCGTCGAATTCGGCCTTGTTCATGGCACGCTCGTCCTTCCGTAACAGGCTTTCGGCCATGCCGAGCAATCCGATGTCGTGGACCAACCCGGCCATCTCCACCCGATCCTGCTCGGCTTCGTCCAAACCGGCCGCCGCGGCGATCGCCCGGGCCAGTTGCGACGCCTCGCGCATGGTATGGCCCAGTGCGGGGTTGCTCGATTCCACCAGCGAAATCAACAGGCGAACGGTCTGCTTGAAGCTTTTCTCCAGGTTGACGTTGAGTGACTGGAGCATCTTGTTCTGGTATTTGAGCGCCCAGGTGCGTTCGTTGACCTTGGCTTCCAGGTTGTGGTTGAGTTCGGCCAGTTCGGCATTCTGGCGTTGGGTCAGCTCGGTGAGACGAATGTTTTCCCGTCGCAGTTCCACCTGCAGGAGGGCATCGCGGACCAATACGAGAATGTCCGCATCGTTCCAGGGTTTGGTGATGTAACGGTGAATTTTGCCCTTGTTGATGGCATCCACCACCGCGTCCATGTCCGAATAGCCGGTGAGCAGGAAGCGGATCGAATCGGGAGAGAGTGCGATGGATTGCTCCAGGAAACTGGCCCCGTTCATTCCCGGCATGCGCTGGTCGGAAATGATCAGCGATATGGGTGCCGCCTTCTGCTTGATCACCGCCAGGGCGTCTGAACCGCTCTGGGCCGTCAGGGTTTTGTATCCCTTTCGCCGGAAAAGGCGCTGCAGGGCACTCAGGATTGACGCTTCATCATCCACCAGAAGAAGTGTATGGGTTTGTTTTAATTCCATGGGATCGTCATTTCCCAACTTGGTCATGGCTGTCAGGCAGAAGCGGTCATGGCCGGGTCCGGACTGCCGGCTTCACCTGGATCGGCATCGGCGGGCAACTGGATGATGAAGGTCGTGCCTTTGCCCTTGGTGCTCTTCACTTGGATGTCGCCATTGTGCTTTTTGATGATGTTGTACGCGATATTCATGCCCAGCCCGGTGCCCTTGCCCACGTCCTTGGTGGTGAAGAAAGGGTCGAAAATACGGGGCAGGTGCTCAGGTGAAATACCGCGGCCGGTGTCACTGATACGGACCTCCACCATCTGGTCCACCAGTTCCGTTTCAATTGTGATTTCGCCGGATTTCTCGATGGCTTGGGCCGCGTTGACCAGAATATTCATGAAGACCTGGTTGAGTTGTTGGGGAAATCCGTACACCATTGGAAGATCGCCGAGGTCCTTGGTCACCGTGGCTTTGTATTTGATTTCATTGTAAACCACGTTCAAGGTGGATTCCAATCCCTTGTTGATGTCCGTTTCGGTCATGCGATCCTCACCCGGGTGGGCGAAATGCTTCAGGTCCTCGACGATTTTTTTAATGCGCTCGGTGCCCTCCCGGCAATCGGTGATCAGTTCGTTGACATCCTGCTGGATGAATTCAATGTCGATCTCTTCCTCCGTGGTTTCCGCTTGGTCGACCAAGCTGAGAACGGCTTCCGGGAGGGCTTCGGACGGCATGGCCTTCAATGCCGCCTTAAGGGCCTGATACACCTGAATCAGACGCCCCAGTCTTCCTGATAATCGCCGAGGGTCTTGATGTTGCTGCTCACAAAACCGGTGGGGTTGTTGATCTCGTGCGCTACACCGGCGGCCAATTGACCGATGGAGGCCATTTTTTCGGATTGCAGCATCTGGGCCTGGGTTCGCTCCAGGTTTTTCAGGGTACTTTCCAGGGTCGCATTTTTTTTGATCAACTCACTGGAAATCTTTTTGAGCTTCTGGTTCAGACCGCGGATCTCCTCGTTGCGCTGGTGAGCGTCGGTGATGTCCCGGGAAACGATGGTGACGGTCTGCACCTTGCCGTCTTCGCTCATGACCGGGATCAATGTTCGCTCTTTGATGACCTCCTGGTCGTCTGCATTGCGGAAACGGTCCAGGACCCTATTGGTACGACGGGTCTCAAAGGCTTCCTGTACCAGTTGCTGGAGGTTGCTGCGGTAAAATGTGTCGCCGGATTCTTCGATTAATTCGCAGCAGGGCTGACCCACGACTTCGGAGTAGGTCCCCCGCATGATTTTCATGGCCGCCTTGTTGATGGAGTCCAGGTTGATGTTTTGATCAACGCTGATGATCTCCTCGGTGAGCGCATCGAAGACGGTCTGAAGCTTGGTGCGGCTCCGGATCAGTTTTTTTTTGCAGGGCCTGGTGATTGTCTTCCAGCTGGATGATGCGTTTGCCCGTGTTCAGGCGGGCATTGAGCTCACGCAAGTCATAGGGCTTGGCCACATAGTCGTCGGCGCCGGCTTCGAACGTGGTCAGCACATCTTCCTTTCGGTCCTTGGCGGTCATGATGATGATATACGTGTAGACCGCCGTTTCGGTGTCGCGGATTTTCCGGCACAGGTCGATGCCGGATAATTCCGGCAGCATCCAGTCACTGATGACGATGCGTGGTTGATCCTGAACAAAACGTTCCCAGGCTTCGGCCCCGGTGCGCGCGGTGACGAGCTGGGCCTCGGTCTTGCTCAGATTCTTCTTCAGTAAGGCCAGGGAGACCGGATCATCTTCGACAATCATAATCTTCATGACGGACCTCCGTCTGCAAGTGGACTGCTCATGGTATTTCTTTTCGATTTTTTGGTGCCAAGGGTGCGACGTCCATAATAAATCGCGGATTGATGATTTCAGGCATGCTCAACCGCCAGAGCCCGCCATTCGTTCAGGCGGGTGAGCATGCCCACCTCTTTCAGGTAAACCGTGTCAATGCCGTCAACCGGGCTGTCATCGGTGGTGTGGCCTTCTGGGTGATGGCTCAGGACGCTGGCCACATGAACGGCGCCCAGAACATCGAAGTCCATGCTAGGGCATTGGCTGGGACGGTGATGAAATGCCACGGCCTCCACAATGGGGTGGGGCAATCCCCATAAGGCGATCAGATAGGCGCCGATCAGGTTAGGGTGGATTCCCCGGATTTCCATTTCGGTGGCATGATGGCCCGCGTCGGTGTCCAGCAGGGCGGCGAGCCGCTCTCTATCCGTGGCCGGCAGATTGGCAACGAGGATCAGTTTTCCCAGGTCGTGCAGCAGGCCGGCCATGAAGGCATCGTCCACGGTTTTTTGGGCCATGCCCACGGAAAGCGCGATCTCACGGGCCAGGATGCCGGTCTGCATGCAATGCGCGTAAACGTTTTTCAAAACCGCATCCGGGATACCGCTCTTGTCGAACTGGGCGAAGATACCGATGGTCAGCACCAAGGCGCGGATGATATCCATCCCGAGGAAAACGGCGGCCTCTGCCGGACTCGCGACATGGCGGGCGATGCCGAAAAAGGCCGAGTTGACCAGCTGCAGGATCTTGACCGTCATGCCGATATCCTGGGCGATGATCTCCCCCACGCGATGGATGGAGCATTCCGGATCATCGAGTGCCGCCATCACGCGGGTGTAGAGGTCGGGAAGTCCGGGCATGATGTCCATCCCCGCGATCTGACGTCGCAGGTCCGGATCGGCCAGCAGCTTGCTGAACGTGCAAGCACGCGCAATGACGGTCTTCAGGGTGTTCGTATCGCTGGGTTTGGCCAGATACTGGTGCGCCAGACGGGTCGTCTGCATGATCGCCTGCGGATCGGCATGACCGGAAAGAACGATGCGTACCATATGTGGATAATCGGCCTTTACCCGTGACAAAAGGTCGATGCCGTCCATATCCGGCATGGAAAGATCGGAGATGATGATGTCGAACGGCGAGGCGGCCAATGCATCGAGCGCCTGGCGGCCGCCGCCGACGAAGGTCATCGTCCACTGGTGGCGCATGCTGCGGAAGAGCCGCTGCAGTCCTTTCTGGATTTTTTCTTCGTCATCGACAAAAAGGATTCTATGGTTCATTGGGCCTCTCCTTGATCGGCGACGACTTCCAGGGGAAGGGCGATGACGAAAGTCGTTCCCTGCCCTTCGGTGCTTTCGAAGTAAATGGTGCCCTGGTGTTTGTCGGCAATCACCGAATGCGCAATGGCCAGGCCCTGGCCGGTTCCCGTGCCCACGGGCTTGGTGGTGAAAAAAGGATCGAAGACGCGATCCTGGATGGCCTTGGGGATACCGCCGCCGGTGTCGCTGAAGCGGATCTCCACCGTGTCGCCAGTTTGCCGGGTACTGATGCGAATGCGGCCTTTACCGGTTTTGCCGCCCTGGGTGACCTCCCCGATGGCATGGGCGGCATTGATTAAAAGATTCAGGAAGACCTGGTTGATTTCACCCGGCAGGCAGTTGACCATGGGTAAGTGAGGATTGAAATCGGTTTCGATGTCGGCCACATACTTCCATGCGTTGCGGGCTACGGTAATGGTGGTCTCAAGGGCTTTGTTCAACTCCACCGGCGATTTGCGATCCGACCCCGGATGGGAGAATTGGCGCATGGCGGTGACGATCTGGCTGACGCGCTGAATTCCTTCCAGGGTTTGTTCAATGGCATTGGGGATCTCATCGGCCAGGTAAGACAGATCCGCCTGTTCGATGGCGGCCTCGGCCTCGGCAATGATCGACGCGTTGACCGCATCCGCTTTAGCCGCCGCCAGCAGTTCGCCGTAAGTCGTCAAGGCGGCACGCAAATCGGTGAAGGCATCTTCCAGGAAGGCCACGTTGTCGCCCACGTACTGGATCGGGGTGTTGATTTCGTGGGCGATACCCGCCGCCAGCTGGCCGATGGCTTCCAGTTTGCGGGCCTGTTGCATCTCCCGTTCCTGGATGATTTTGTCGGTAATATCTTCCACCAGCATGATGGCGGCCGTTACCCGATCGTTGACATCGTGGATGGGCGAGGCGACACGCCGAAGATGACGCTGCCGGGCGTGAATGGTGGTTGTGGAAATGGACTCGACGCGTTTGCCCTCTCGCATGGCCTGCATGGCGGGGCAGCGGTTGCAAGGGGTTTCTAATGCCGGGGTGTTGAAGAACCGATGGCAGATGGCGGTTCCGTCATCACGCGCCTCCGGAAACCATTTGGCCATCTGGGTATTCATCCACAGAATTTCCATTCGCGAGCCGATGACGGCCACACCGGTACCGATATCTTCAACGATTTGACGGAATTTTTCTTCCGAGAGGCGCAGTGCCTCCTCCGCGGCCTTGCGTTGGGTGATATCCATGAGGACGCCGACGAGCCCCGCCGTCCGACCCTGGAGATCGTGATAAACGGACTTGTTGAACAAGATCCGGTGCGGCTGATTCTGCTGATCGATCAAGGTGGCTTCATAGGACAGGGGGCCACTGGAATTGCGCAGGCGGCGGTCCGTATCAACGAAAACGGCTGATTGGTTGAGCGGCAGGATGTCGTCGATGGTCTTTCCGACGATGGTTTCCCTGGCGACACCCATAAGCGCCGTAAAGGCCGCATTGCATCCCTGAAAGCAGCCGTTGGTATCCTTGTAAAAAATGGGTGTGGGAATCGCGTCGATGATGTGTTGGTGAAAAACGCGTTGGTCGTTCAGGGATTCGGTGCGTTGCTCGACCAATGCTTCCAATTGCTTCAGATGAACGCGTTTTTCCTGTTCCAGATGCGTGCGTCGAAGGGTGTTGTCGACATTGATCAGGAGGGCGTTGGCGGTGAACGGTTTGACCACATAGCCGTGCACGCCGATTTCCAGGGCATCTCTTGCCAAATTGGGGTCGTCGCTGGTGGAGACGATGATAATGGCCGTTTCGGGACAGGTTGTCCTGACATCCCTGGCCATTGCCAATCCCGATCCGTCCGACAAGTTGACGTTGCAAAGCAAAAGATCAATGGCGGTTTCGTTCAGCAGACGGTAAGCGCTGGCGGTATCCCCGGCAATACGGCAGTTGTAACCACGGCCGCTCAGTGCCTTTTCGGAGAAGCTTGCCCCTTGGGAGTCGTCATCAACAATCAGAATGGTTTGCATGGTCTTCTTATCTCTTTGCCGCGACCCGAATGCACCTTGGCTTTACATCGGGTTAACCGGATGGCCCGTATCCGACGGTCTGTTTTCATGATGCGAAGCAACGGCTTTTAAATCGCCATCCATCATTTGCCTCATCGGTCATTTGACGGCGAACTTTACACAGATATACTCGTTGCTTTACGGCCGGTTGTATCCATGGGCCGACCGGTGGGAAGATCTTGTCGGTAGATAATTGGCCCGGCCAAGGGCGTTGACGCAAGGCTTGCCGGCCCTTCTTGGAAACGCGCTTTGATCTCCCGAATTTCATCCTGAATGGCAAAAAACGCCCTGACCACATCGGGATCGAAATGAATGCCGTTGCCCTCGATGATGATGCGATGGGCCGTTTCGATGTTGAATGCTTCCTTATAGGGCCGTTTCGATGTCAGTGCATCGAAGACATCGGCCAGGGCGACAATTCTTCCCACCAAGGGAATCCGGCGGCCTTTCAGACCGTTGGGGTAGCCGCTGCCATCCCATTTTTCGTGGTGGGTCAGCGCGATAACTTCGCCCAGACGGACAAAGCCGATCGACGAGCCCCTGAGAATGGCGGCGCCGATGGTGGTATGGGTTTTCATGGTCTGCCATTCGGTGTCGCTGAGAGGCCCCTCTTTCAGCAGGATGCGATCGGGAATGCCGATTTTGCCGATGTCATGCATCGGTGCCGCATAGAGGATGGTTTCGACGGTTTTCTGCTTGAGGCCCATCCGACGCGCAATGGCTGCCGCATAGTGGCTCATGCGCTGAATGTGGGCACCGGTTTCGTTGTCACGATATTCGGAGGCGGTGGTGAGCCGCCAGATGACTTCCAGGGAAGCATCTTTCAACCGCTCCAATGCCAGGGCGAGTTGTGCCGAAGTGAGTGAGATCGTATGGTGGTAGTACTGCTGGTCGCTATGCATCTGGTCCAACACGCGCTTACGGTTCAGATGGTATTGGACGCGGGCGATGATTTCCGATGGATCGGCGGTTTTGGAGATGAAGTCGTCGGCGTATTCGCCCAAGGCCCGCGGCAGAATGTCCATGCCGCTGAGACCGCTGAGAATGATGATCGGAACATGCCGCATCTGTTCGACGACCTTAATCTTCTCGGCAACTTCAAAACCGTCCATGTGCGGCATGGAAAGGTCCAGCAGAACCAGATCCGGCGTCACCCGCTCAAGGTCGGCGAGTGCCTTCGGACCACTGTCGGCGAAGCAGCAGGCGTAGGGCTGGTGCCGGAAGATGCGGGCAACCATGCGGTGAATCGATGGATCATCATCGATCACCAGAATTGTCGCAGGATCATTGTTTGTACAGTTCATACATGCCTTGATCGGCTGAAGACAGAAGAACTTGATGGCTGCCGGGGCAAAGAATTGGATACACGGCTTTGGGCATGGTGCCGTGCGAGCCACGGATGGTTCGAAAGCCGCGTGACAATGGCTTCATTTCGTCATCCCATGGCTTTTGGATATAGCTGAAGACATGCCCTCTGTTGATCGCCTCAACGGCCGATTGAAGGTTGGCGTGTCCGGTCAATACCATCCTGATGGCATCCGGTTGTGCGGACTTTGTTTTTATCAGAAAATCGATGCCGTTCATTTCCGGCATCCTGAGATCGGAAATAATCACCGCCGGCTGCATCGCTTTGATGGCATCGAGTGCCCGCAGGGGGGAATCATAGTTCACCAACGCAACCGGCTCATGGCGCAACAGCCGTTTGATGGCCTTCAAGTTGGTCGCTTCATCGTCAACATAAAGCACAATGTCTTTGGGGGGCGCATCCATTTACCACAATCCTTTGGTTATAGGATTTTGTCAAAAATCACGGGATTGTGTAGAGCAATCAGCATGCCAGTTGTCAGGATGGGGTTGAAGCGGTGGAAATGGCCCCATTCCATTGCCGTGGTCGCCGACATATGTCAATTTGACCGATGCGGACAATCAATTTGGGATATCGGAACATGGGTGCACGCCGATGATGGTCTGACTGGAAGCTTCCCGTCCGTCGGGGTCAACCGTTCAAAAGCTGCCGGACCATGGCGACGAATTGTTCCCGATCGATCGGTTTGGGGATAATCCGGTCGGCACCGATTCGCTGGGCTTCTTCAAGATAAGCGTCCGACGTCAATACCAGACCTCCCGAAATAGCCACCACCTTGGCGTGGCAATCATTTTTCTTCAGCTCCGCAATTGTTGTGAGGCCGTCTTGTTGCGGCATGATGATATCGATGACGACGAGATCAATGGTTTGGGTTTGGATATGTTCCATGCACTCGATACCATTTTTCGCCTCGATAACCGTTATGCCTTCCCTCTGGAGCGTTTTACAAAGGAGTTTGCGGATTCCTGGGTCGTCATCGACAATCAGTACTGTGCTCATGGGCTATACCCCCTATTCATATTCATAATTCATAAATGTTCGTGTTGTTGAAATCCATATGGGGTGATCATTCCATTGGCAGCGACGAAGTGGGTGAAATGGCGGCGGCGAAGTGGGTGAAAACGGATTTCAGCGAGCTGGCTTAATTTACACCTCCGATGAAACCTTTGACAAGGAATTGTTCTCGGGCGGGAGAGATTGCCGCATGCTTGGCGACAGCGACGCGTCTGACGTCAAGCACGGGAACACCTGGGCCGGTGGGTCGTTGCCGATCACAGTCGATTCGGCGGTTTACAGGATGAGAAAAAAGGGGTAGGTAAAATGTCCCATGAATGGCCTGTAGGCCGTTTCCCACATATTCCAGGTCCATCGCACGGGGCTGGAACCGGCTTTCCAACATGAACAAGGAGGAAGTGATGGAAGCGCTGCTGATCATGATCGTGGCATTTGTCGGCTATATCATGATGTATCGGATTTACGGACATTACATCGGCGGAAAAATCTTCAAACTGTCGGCTGCCGCCGTCGTGCCGTCCGTGACGATGGAGGACGGCATTGACTATGTGCCCACCAAGAAGGAAATTATTTTCGGCCATCATTTTACATCGATTGCGGGAACGGGGCCCATCGTCGGCCCGGCCATTGCCATCATTTGGGGATGGCTGCCGGCACTGATATGGGTGTTCGTGGGCAGCGTGGTGATGGGTGCCGTGCACGATTTTGGCGCGCTGATCATCTCCATGCGTAATCAGGGCAAGTCCATCTCCGATTTCACGGCCAAATACGTCAACAGCCGTACCCGTTTCCTTTTTTTCCTGATCGTGTTCCTGGAGCTGTGGATCGTGATTGCCGTGTTCGGCCTGGTGATCGCCATCATCTTTGCCATGTATCCCCAGTCGGTGATGGCCGTGTGGGTCGAGGTGCCGATTGCCATGATTTTGGGATATCTGGTCTACCGCAAGAACAAAAGCGTGATCGGCCTTTCCCTATGGGCGGTGCTGGTCATGTATGCCTTCGTTTTCCTGGGCCCCTACCTGCCGATCAAGATGCCCACCGTTTTGGGGATCCCGGCCACCGGGGTGTGGACGATCATTCTTCTGGCCTATGGTTTCATCGCCTCGGTCCTGCCCGTGACGGCGCTCTTGCAACCGCGCGATTTCATCAACTCCCATCAGCTGGTCATCGCCATGGGCTGATGATCCTGGGCGTTTTGGGGGCGGCCTTTGGCGGGCATCTGGAGATGGTTGCTCCGGCCGTCCAGCTCACGCCGGAAAAGGCGCCCTCCATGTGGCCGTTTCTCTTCATCACGATTGCCTGCGGGGCCATCTCCGGCTTTCACGCCCTGGTCTCGTCGGGGACCTCGGCCAAGCAGGTCCGCAGTGAGCATGATGCCTTGTTCGTCGGCTATGGATCGATGCTCATGGAAGGTGCCCTGGCCACCCTGGTGATCGTGGCCGTGGCCGCCGGTATCGGCATGGGCTACACCACCAAGGCCGGCGAGACCTTGACCGGCGTGGCCGCCTGGACGACCCATTATTCGTCATGGGCGGCGGCGGCCGGCCTGGGGTCCAAGATTTCGGCCTTTGTGGATGGGGCGGCCAACATGATTAACACCCTGGGAATTCCCAAGCAGTTCACCCTGGCGATCATGGCGGTTTTCGTGGCCTCCTTTGCCGGCACCACCCTGGACACGGCCACGCGTATTCAACGTTATGTTCTCAGTGAACTGTTCATCAGCTTCAAACTTGATTTTCTCACGGGAAAATACACGGCCACCGCCATTGCCGTGGGCAGCGCGATGATCCTGGCTTTCGCCACGGGTGCCAGCGGAAAGGGCGCGCTCAAACTTTGGCCGCTTTTCGGGGCGGTCAACCAGACGCTGGCGGCCCTGGCCCTGATTATCATCACCGTCTATCTCAAAACCCAGGGCGGGGTGAAATGGCTGGTGGCCGGCATCCCCGCCATCTTCATGTCGGTGATGACCCTCTGGGCGGCCGTATTGAACCAGTTGCAGTTCAACAACGCCCACAACCTGCTGCTGGAAACGATCAATGCGATCATCATCGCCATCGCCGCCTGGATTCTTCTCGAAGGCATCATCAAGTTCTTCAGCACCGAGGGCGATTCCGATCAACCCATCGAAACCGCTCCGGTGCTTTGATACCCGGCCCATGGCCGGTCTGCCGTCGCCTGCCGGGCATGCGCGGCAGATCACCATGGGCGGACGCTCATCGGAAACGGGAAGACCATGCAGATCAGACTGCGGAAATTCTATTTTCGGATATTGCTTCCGCCGGTGGCCGGTCTGGCAGTACTGCTGGCTCTTCGCGCGGGGCATCTGATCCAACCGGTTGATCTCGATCGGGGACGGCAGCTGGCCCCTTGGCTGTTTTTGTTGGCGATCGTTCTGGCCGTGGCGGCGCCGGTCTATTTGCGGGCCAGCTTTGCCCATCGGATGCGCAAGGCGCATCAAACGCCATCGAGCGATTTTTATGGCTTCCAGCGGCGGCTGATCGGCATATCCCTGGCCAGTGTGTATCTCCTGCCCGTGATTGGTCTGGTCCAACTGTCGCAGTTTTACCAGAGTGGGGTTGTTTTGGCGGCCCTGTACGCCATTTACTACCAATATCCATCCCTGCGCCGGCTGGCCTTTGACCGGCGCCTGTTCCGGGTGCTTCCATGAGATCGACCCTCCAACGTTTGAAGGATAAGATGGCGGAACTGTGGCACGTGGCCGACCAGGTCGCCCGTGGCCAGGCGGTGGAGACCCTCGAACATGAGGTCGGTGAACTGAACCATATCTTCGCCCTCTTGGTTCTGGGCGTTTTTGTGGGTTTGCCTGCGCCGCCGGTGCAGCTCACCCTGGAGCTGATGCCCGAGATGGAGACCGAATTGCAGCTGATGCTCGACAAGGTGACGGCCGCCCATGACCCGCTGGGGGAGTTGTTCTCCGTATTGGGCATTGATTGATGAGATCCAGCCACACCGTATCTCCTATCATTCACTTCTTCGTCGGTAAGGGCGGTGTCGGCAAATCGACCACATCGGCCCTTACGGCATTGCATTTGGCCCGTTGCGGTTGTCCCACTCTGCTGGTTTCCATGGATCCGGCCCATAATCAGTGCGACCTTTTCGAAAGTACGTTTTCCGAGAAACCCCGCTGCATCACCGACGGGCTGTGGGTCAAGGAGGTTGATGCCGACTTCTGGATCACGCGTTATCTCAAGGAAACCCAGGCCCAAATCCGCCGGACCTACATCTATGAGAGTGCTTTCAATCTGCAGAAGCATTTCAAGGTGATTCGATTTTCTCCCGGCCTTGAAGAGTATGCTCTTTTGCTGGCCTTTGAAAATGTGCTCTCACAGGCCACGGACAAGCACGCCCTTGTTTTCGATATGGCCCCGACGGCGCTTTCCCTGCGGTTTTTTCGCTTCCCGGGGTTTCGTTGACCTGGCTGGACGAACTGCTCCGTCTGCGCGATCTGATCTGCCGCAAAAAAGAAATCGTATCGAAAATCCGCCTGGGCAAGATAACCTTGGAGCAGGATCGCGTGAAACAGAAACTGGGCAGCCTGCATGCGCGGCACGAGGCGTTGCGGGCGCGTTTTTTGGACAGCCAAACCCACGTTCATTTGGTGATGAACAGTGACCGGTTGTCCCTTGCCGAGGCGCTGCGCATCCGCGGACGGCTGACGGATATGGACATCGCCATCGACAAGGTGGTGGTCAACAAGGTGAGGCCCGGGAGCGACATCAATGCTATCGAAAGGTCCTTTGCGGCGGAGCACCTGTCAACGTTGCCGCTGGCCGACGGTGATCTTGTGGGGATGGCAGCCCTCAAGGCCTATCTGGACGCCCATGGGGAGGTGTTTGCGCATTTCAGGCCGAGCGGGTGAATTCACGCATCACGGTGGTGGCATAGGCGCCGGACGGCAACGTGAAGGCGAATTGAAGCCCGTCGTCCACCGGGGCGATCTCAAGATCGGTCAGCTCCAGGATGGCCTCCCGGCGCGATCCGGGTGCCGAAAGGGTTTGAAATCCGCCAGGGCCAGGCCGAAACGGTCGAGCAGGGCCATTTCCCGCTCGCCGGCTGCCGCCTGGGCGGGCTTCATCTTGAAACCGTAAATCGGGCCGGTGTAGGTGATCTCGCCTCTATCGAAGCGTTCGGTGTCCACGTCGAGGTCTTCCACGCAGAACATGCCGCCCGTGTCGGTCTTCTTCACGATGTCGCCGTTCAACAGCCGCCGGTAGTTGCCGTTTTCCATGCGCAGGCGCAGCCAGATGTTGAACAGGGCCGATTGTACCGCCGAAATCAGGAAGGCATCCTTGCGGCCTTTGCGGCCGGGAGAAAAGAGGGCGAGCCCGTCCTGAATGTTGCGCATGCCGTGACCGAAACGCTGGGGACCGTAGAAGTTCGGCACCCCGGTCGCTTTCAGCCGCTGGGCAATGGCCTGGGCGCGGGGCAGGGCATCGGCGCAGGGTGCGCTGACCACGATGGTGAAATGGTTGGACGCCACATGGCCGGTCTTGATCTTGTTGCGATGGCGCTGCATGTCGAGAATCTCGAAGGGCAACTCGGCCAGGGCCTTTTGAACGGTGTCCAACGGCGCTTTTACCCCGCAGCGGAAAGAGAGGGTTTGCACGACCACGGCGGTGCGGTCCTTGCGGCCGCCCCAACCCACGTCGG
>NZ_BBCC01000037.1 GCF_001311845.1 Desulfosarcina cetonica JCM 12296
TTCTCGGATACCGGTGTGGCCACCGGTATCCACGTGGCCCGCGGTGAGCCGGCCAGCGGCATCGCCGCACGCGCCGATGCCGTCGATGCCGATCTGATCGTCATCGGTACCCATGGTCGGATGGGCCCCGAAGGGTTTTGGTCGCACAGCATTGGTGCCCGGCTGTTGGCGCGAACCGCGCGGCCGGTATTGTTGGTGCCGGTTTGAAACCCTTTCTTTTTTCAATTTTTGGAGAATCGTGATGATGCCGCATCTCTTGTTACCGGCCATGGGGGGGTGCTTTTGCTCATGGGCCGACGACTGTTCTGGCTGTTCGTCGGCGTGTGCGGATTCGCCGTCGGTATCCAGGCGGCGCCACTGCTGTTCGGCCCCCAGCCATTCGCGGTGATTTGGGCCATTGGACTGGGCTGCGGCATTCTCGGCGCGCTGCTGGCCCTCTTTGCCCAACAATTGGCCGTGGTTGTGGGCGGCTTTCTGGCCGGCGCCACCCTTGCCCTGAACCTTCTGCCGCCGGCCGGCGCACAGACCTTCCCCTGGGTGGTCCTTGTCTGCGCAGTGGTTGGTGCCGTGGCCACCTTTCTGCTTTTCGACTGGGCCCTGATTGTGCTTTCGGCCATGCTGGGCGCCGCCCTGATCGTCGACGGCATGGGCTTGCAATGGTCCGTTGCCGTAGCGATCTACTTGGTATTGATCCTCATCGGCGTGGTTGTGCAGGCCGGATGGATGCGCCGCCACAGACGGGTGCCCTGACAAGTTTCCGCTGATGATTCCCGGGGATCGGATTTGTTCGCTTCTTCTTCGATTGGGCCTTGAAAAAAATAAGAAACAATAAATAAGACGCAAAAAACAGCCTTGCTTGTATTGGCCCGGACAGGAGTATCGATGAAAAGCGAACATGCGTCGTTTAAGATGGTGGTCCGGCTGGTGGTCGGCCTGACGATTGTTTTTGCGCTGCCGCGGCCTCGGTAGCGGCCCAGCCCGTATCCTCTTTTTCCAATCTGGTGAAGAAAGTCGGACCCGGCGTGGTCAATATCGTGGTGGTCAAAAAAGTCCAGGCCGCCGATCCGGAGCAGACGCCCTTTGGGCCGGACGATCCCTTCAAGGATTTTTTCGAACACTATTTCGGCAACCGCATGCCCAAGGATTACAGCCAGGGGACCCTGGGCACCGGGTTCATCATCGATGCCGATGGGCTGATTCTGACCAACAATCACGTGGTCGAGGATGCCTCCGACCTGAAGGTGAAACTTGCCGATGACCGGGAGTTCCCGGCGGATGTGGTCGGCCGGGATCCCAAAACCGACGTGGCCCTGATCCGCATCAAAACCGATGATGCGCTCACGCCGCTGCGTCTGGGCGATTCGGATAAATTGGAGGTCGGGGACTGGGTCGTGGCCATCGGCAACCCCTTCGGCCTGGGCAACACCGTGACCTCGGGGATCGTCAGCGCCAAGTACCGGCAGATCGGCGCCGGTGCCTATGACAATTTCATTCAGACCGATACCCCCATCAACCCGGGCAACAGCGGGGGGCCGCTGATCAACATGGATGGGGACGTCATCGGCATCAACTCGGCGATTTTCTCACAGTCAGGGGGCAGTGTGGGAATCGGGTTCGCCATTCCCATCAACATGGTCAAGGATCTTCTCCCTCAACTGCGCCAGGGCAAGGTCCGGCGGGCCTACCTGGGCGTGATGGTCCAGGACGTCACCCCGGACCTCAGGCGCAAACTGGGGCTTGAAACAGACCGCGGCGCGCTGGTCTCCGATGTGCCCACGGACAGCCCCGCCGCTGCCGCCGGCATTCAGCGCGGTGACGTGATTCTGTCCGTGGATGGCAAGTCGGTGAAAAATTCGCGGGAACTGCCCCTGATCATCGCCACCAAGCCCATCGGCAAATCCATCGAGATCAACGTGCTGCGTCGGGGAAAAACCATCGCCCTGACCGCAGTGACCCGTGAGTTGGAGGAAGAGATTCCCAGCGCCGACCCGGAAGAAGCGGCCGGTGCCCGGCTGGGCCTGTCCATGCAGACCATGACCGCCGAAGTGGCCAATACCTATGGCCTCAACCGTGTCACGGGGGTGTTGGTCCTGCAGGTGGAAGCGGGCTCTCCCGGCGCCGATGCCGGTTTGGAACCGGGCGATGTAATCATCGAGGTCGAGCAGCAGCCGGTCAATGATGTGGCGGCCTTTCAGCGCATTGTCGGCCAATCGGTTAAGGACAAGATTCTTCTGATACTGGTCGATCGCGGCGGCAGTACGTTTTTTCTTACCCTGACTTTACCTTGAGTCTATACCGTCGACAACGCGGCACGGTACTCAGCCACCGGCAGCACGCGCCACTTTTCCCCGCCGCGCAGCTCCAGAACCCGATCGTGGTAGTCGAGCAGGGTCTCGCGGTGGCCCACGCTGATGTAGCGGATTCCCGTTTGCGCAAAAGGTCGTAGAGGTGGGCCTCGTTCTCCCGGTCGAGGGCGCTGGTGGCTTCGTCCAGCACGGCAAACCCCGGCCGGTGGACCAACAAGCGGGCGAAGGCCAGCCGTTGCTGCTCGCCCAGGGAGAGCACATCGGCCCAATCCGTTGTCGCGTCGAAGCCGCCCATGCGCTCGGCCAAATCTTCCAAGTGTACCTGTTCCAACATCCACTGCAATTCGGTGTCCTGCATGATTTTTTTAAGCTGTGGGTAGCACAACTGATCGCGCAGGCTGCCCAGGAGCATGTACGGTTTCTGGGGCAGAAAAAAGATTTCCCCCAGGGGGGGGCGACGAACGATGCCGCTGCCACGGGTCCACAGACCGGCGATGGCCCGCAGCAGGCTGCTTTTGCCCACGCCACTGGGGCCCACGACCACAAGGCTGTCGTTGGGGGCCAAGGCCACCGACAGGTCGCGGATCAGATTGCGCCGATTGTCCGGCGTCATCAGGGTCATCGCCTGCATGGCGAAGCCACCACTTCTCTCCGAGAAGATGCCTTGGGGAGGCGTCCGCTCGGCGGGAATCGCCTCGGCAAAGGTGGAGAGACGCTTGATCCCGGCGGCAAAGTTGGTGATGGATTCGATCTGGGAGACGATCAGGGAGAGTGCGCCGTACACCTGGGAAAAAGCGAAATTGGCCTGCACCATGTCGCCATATTCGATCTTACCCTTGAAGTAGGGACCGAAGAGCACCAGGAAAGGCAAAACCAGGGGCAGGTAGCTATAGGCCGTGGTGAAGAAGGAGAGGTTCCGCTGCCAGCCGATGAGCAGACTGAAATTTCTCAGTACGTTTTTGAAACGACCGCGGATCTGGGCTGTTTCCGGATCCTCACCCTGGTAGAAGGCGATCGATTCGGCATTGTCACGCACATGCACCAAGCCGTAGCGGAAATCGGCCTCGTAGCGCAGCTGGTTGAAATTGAGGCGTACCAGGCGCCGTCCGATGAGGGCGGTGAGCAGGGTGCCGACCACCGAATAGATCAGAACCACGCCCACCAATAGGTGTGACTTGGACCACAGGATCCCGGTGAACGAAACCAGATCCATCAGCGATCCGAGGATGATGAGCAAAAATGCCAGAGAGGTCCGCGTGAAGGAGCGGATATCCTCGCTGATTCGCTGGTCGGGGTTGTCGATGCCGCCGTCGGCCTCGATTTCATAGTAATTGCGGTTCTTGAAGTAGTTGCCGAGAAATTCACCGGTCATCCACTCCCGCCAGTGCATGCCCAGATAATCGCGAACGTACCCGTAAAAGGCAACGATGGGAATGCCGACCAAAAAACCGCAGAAATAGACGGCGACGTAGATATACGCCATCTCCTGATTTTTCTTGACCAGGGCATTGGTGAAGTAATTGCCGATATAGCTGAAGGCCACATTGATGCCGGTCACCGAGAGAGACAGCAAGAGCACCATCGCCAACAGCATCCAGGCCTTCCGGCGGGCCTTCAGGTGTCTGCGATAGCCACCGAAGACCAGCAGCGGAACGGCCAGGGCCGATGCGATCAGCAGCCATCCGCCGGAGGAGAAGAGGTCCTTGACCAAGGCCACCATGCCACCGGCGATCTTTCCCACCAGCGTCGGTGCCAGGGCGTTGCCCACGGCAACCGCACCGGCCACCACCACGCTGAGGATCCCGAAGAGAAAGATCATCAACACGGCCATGAGCAGGAGCGTGATCCACCCCCCACCGGGAATGCGCGGGAAGAAATAGGGCTGGGCGATACTGGCGAAGCGTCTCCACAGGGAAGGGGGCTTGGCGGCCATGGGCGCTGTTTCCTTTCCGGGCGTGATGAAAGATAGGGGCCTGAAACCAAATCGTCGCCAACCGTTGACCGGTTATGCGGCGACACGGAAATAATATAGCCCGCTATGAGGAATTGTCGAGCGTGATGTGCCGGAACAACCGTTGGTTAACCAAACGGTAATCGCTGGGAAAAGGATGGATGGCAGGCGACGGAGCAACAAAGACGGCCCCCGGGCAGCCCATGATTGATGACCTCGTCAAAAAGAAGCGCCACGCGTTTCAGCCGGCATTCTCCTGCAGGCCGACCAGGGCCTTGTCGGGTCCCAACAGGACGAGAATGTCACTGTCCTTGACCACGAAACGGCCGGTGGGGATCATGACCACGTTCTCGGGAACCAGTTCCTTGATGGCGATCACCTGGATGCCGAAGCGGTTGATCAGGTCCAGCTCGATGAGGGACTTGCCGATGAACGATGCCGGCGGGGCCAGTTGGACGATGCTGTAGCCCTCCATGAAGGGCAGGTAGTCGAGGACATTGGGGTTGTCCAGGCGCTGGGCGGCGGTCAGGGCCAGGTCCTTTTCCGGGAAGTAGATCTCATCGGCACCGATTTTTCTCAGGATGCGGCCATGGGCCTCGCTGACCGCCTTGGCGACCACGCGCTTGGCGCCCAGATCCTTGATATTCAAGGTGGCCAGAATGCTGTTGTTGAGGATGGAACCGATGCTGACCACCACGGCGTCCATCTTGGAGAGTTCCAGCTCTTTCATGGCCTGGGGATCGGTGGCGTCAGCGATTACCGCCCGGCTGACCCGGTCGCGAATCTCCTGGACCAGTTTGGGTTTGATGTCGATGCCCAGGACCTCGTGGCCCTTTTGAAACAGGGCGGTGGCCAGATAAAATCCGAAATTACCGAGTCCGATGACGGCAAACTGCTTTTTCATGGGATTATCCAATCATGATATTTTCTTCGGCGTAATGAAACCGACTGACCCGCTCGCGGCTGACCGCCAGGCCAATCACCATGGGTCCCAGGCGTCCGATGAACATGAGCAGCACGATGGTGATGCGGCCGACTGCCGACAGGCTGCCGGTCATGCCCGTGGAGAGGCCCACGGTACCAAAGGCGCTGATCGTCTCAAAGAAAAGCTCCAGAAAGCGGCCACGGGTCTGCGCATGGGAGAGTCCGCCCAACTCGCTCATCATCAGGACCATGATGGAAAGGGTGATCAGGGCCGCGCTGACCATCACCACGCTGGTGGCCTTGGACATGCTGGCTTCGGTCAGGGTGCGGCGGAATACCTGGGGATGGCTGTGGCCGCGCAGGCGTGAAATTCCCTGGATGACCAATCCGGCAATGGTGGTGGTCTTGACGCCGCCGCCGCAGGAGCCGGGGCAGGCGCCGATGAACATGAGGATGCAGAGAAAAAAGAGGGTCTCATTGGCCATGGCGCCGATGTTCAGGGTATTGAACCCGGCTGTGCGGGCCGTGATCGACTGGAACAGGGCCGCCAGGACGCGGCCGGGGATGCTCAGGGTCGCCAGGGTGTTGCCCCACTCCATGCAGAGGATCGCGACGGTGCCGATCAGGATCAGGATGGCGCTGGCCGACAGGGCCAGACGGCTGTGCAGGCTGAGTCGGCGTACCTGCTTGTGACGGTCCAGGAAGCGGCTCTTCACATCGGCGATCACCACGAAGCCGATGCCGCCGATGACGATCAGCATGGCCAGGGTGGTACTGACGATCCAATCCTCGCGATAGCCGATGAAACTGTCCGCGTAAAGGGAGAAACCGGCATTGCAGAAGGCGCTGATCGAATGGAAGATGGCCGGATAGGCGGCCGCCGACCATCCGCTTTGGGGGGCCATGCGCAGGTAGAGCAACAGGGCCCCCGCCGCCTCGATGGTGAAGGCCGTCAGAAAGATGGACCGGAGCACCGAAGCCACGGTCTGTTTGCCTTCGCCGTAGGTGAAGGTGTCCTTGATGATGGCCTGCCCGGAGAGCGTCGGGCGGCCCTTCATCATCATCAGGAGCAGGGTCGATAGGGTCAGGATGCCCAGCCCGCCCACCTGGATCAACGCCAGAACAACCAACTGGCCGAACTGGGTCAGCTGACTGCCGATATCCATCACCGACAAGCCGGTTACGCAACTGGCCGAGGTGGACATGAAAAGCGCATTCACGAAGCCGAGGGGCGCCGCGGTGCTGGCCGCCGGCAACATGAGCAATGCCGTGCCGGCGCTGATCAAAAGACCGAACCCCATAATTGACAAGCGTGCCGGGGAACGCAGCAGTCGTGCGGACAGGCGTGCGAAGGGTCTAAAACGATTCATGGCGTGGATTGATCGGACGATCCATGGAAACGGTTTTCCTCCATGGTGACGGATTGACCGGTATCGGTGCGGACCGCTTGTTCCGGATCCTCCCGCAGCCCCATGGGGCATCGGGTGGATCCCGCGTCTTTGCACTGATGACATCGGCTGGTATCGATACGCGCCATCAGCCGGGCGATGGCCTCCCGGTGGGTGGTGAAAACGTGTTCGGCACCGATTATTTTCATGGCGCCGCTACGGGTGAGCACGTCCCTTATTTCAGGTTTGATCTCGCAAAGGGAGAGACTCCCCCGTTGGGCCCGACGCCGTTGGGCTTCGCGGGATAGCATTTCCGCGCCGGCCACGTCAACCAGATTGATGCCGCACCCGACGATCAGGACATGCCGTTTATGCGTCAGACGCTTGTCGATGTTATGCAGGAATTCGTCCACATGGTTGACCGATCCGAAAAACAGTGGCCCGTCGATGCGGATGATTTTCAGGTTGGAACACTCCTTGTCCGTCTCTATCAGCGGCGGGCCGGTCGGCTCGGGGTTGGGTGCCAGGTTGGCGATGCGCGGATGGGCGGTGCGGTTCAGGTAGAGGATCAGGGAGAGCAGGACGCCGGCATAGATGGCGAACTCCAGGTCAAGAAAGAGGGTCGCCAGAAAAGTGGCCAGCATGACCGCCGTCTCCTCGCCACTGGTGCGGACGATCGTGCGTACATGGTTGAGGTCGATCAGGTTGTAGGCCACCAGTAAAATGATGCCGCCCATGGCCGCGATGGGCAGATAGGCGGTCAGGGGGGCGATGAGCAGGAGCAAGAGGGCCAGGAGACCGGCCGAGAAAACCGCCGACAGGGGGGTGATCGCCCCGATCTGATAGTTCATGCCCGAGCGGGTGAACGAGCCGGAACCGGCATAACTGGAGAAGAAACTGCCCACGATGTTGGACAATCCCTGCCCGATAAACTCCTGGTTGCCATCGATGGGCTGGCGCGAGCGGGAAGCGATCGACCGTCCGATGGAAAGGGCTTCGATCAACCCCAAGAGGGCCACGGCCAGTGCCTTGGGGGCCAGCACCTGGATGGTCTCGAAGGAAAAGTCCGGCAGTGACGGTGGCGGCAGACGGGCGGGCATCTGGCCAATCAATGGGACGCCGTGGTGGTCGCCGCCGATGAAGAGGCAGACGAGGCTGCCGATCAGCATGGCAAAAAGCATTCCCGGCCAGCGGGGAAGGGTGATGCGGAAAAAGATCGCCGCCGCCAGGGTGAGGGCCGCGACCACCAGAACATACGGGTTGATCTGAGTCGCCTGCCGGATCACCTCCAGCCAGGCATTCAAAAATGAATGGCCGCGGGGGATGACGATGCCCAGGACATGTTTCATCTGGCTGGTGGCAATCAGAATCGCCGCACCGGTGGTGAACCCGACCACGACCGAGTGGGAGACAAAGTTGACCAGGGCCCCCAGCCGGGCGAGGCCAAAGGCCAGCTGATAGATCCCGGCCAGGCAGGTGAGGGTCAACACGGCCTGAATGTAGGCCGCCGATCCCGGTTCGGCCAGGGGGCTGACCGTGGTGAAAACGACGATCGAGATGGCCGTCGTGGGGCCGGAGATAAGATGCAGCGAGGAGCCGAACAGGGCCGCCACGATGGGTGTCACAATGGCCGTGTAAAGACCATACTCGGGCGGCAGCCCGGCGATCATGGCAAAGGCCACCCCCTGGGGCAGCACCAGCACCGCGCCGGTCAGTCCGGCCAGAAAATCGGCCCTTAAGGTATCCCACCCGATGAAGTTCCACCAGCGCAGGAAGGGAAAGATGCGGCGCCACCAAGAGCGGGTTACAGGCGTGTATTCACCTTGATGATATCGGCTCATCCCCGCCTGCCCACCTGCCTTTGGACCCATTCAAATCGGCTGCGCATTACTCCTCCACCACAAAGGGGACGACATTGACCTGCAGGGATTCCACATCCGCCACCTTTTCAACCAGGCGTCGGACCTTTTCGGTAATGCTCTGTTCATCCACCAACGATCCGCGCACGTTGACAAAGACGTCGCCCGTGGCGGCATCGGCCGTCACGCGGGGATAGTCCTTGACCAGGGCGGCTTCCACCCGGGCGGCGAGGGCCAGGTCGTCGAGCTGCTGCCGGCTATTCGGCGTGCTCTGAAAACAGGGCAGGGACAAAGCGTTCAGGATGATGGCCACGGCGTCGTCCACCTGCATGTTCTGAAGGTGTAAAATCATGTCGTAGAGCAGCGGATTCCAGCTATCCTCGCCGAACAGGTGCATGCTCCATTTACGGCGCTCGGCATCGTCGTTCATCAGCATCGTGCGCGCCTCGTCGGCGGTGATGCCCTCGTGTTGCATTTCTTCATGCACCCGGTCTTCCAGGTCGGCACTGATGCGGATTTTCAGCACGTGGGGGATGCCTTGCAGGAAAAAATGGCTGGCCAGACCATGGAAAACAACGTTATCACGCTGTAGATGGGTAAGCAAGGCAGCCCTGAAAAAGGCCACGAAACGCTCTTTCCCCGAAGTGAAACGGTCCAGGATGGTTGGTGCGTCGTGGATCGCACGGCTCAGCTTGAGTTCGGGAATGTTGAACAGTTCCGATGCCTCGAGAATGATCTCCCGGGAGATGCACTCGTAACCGAGCGCTTGGGCCAGCTTTTCGGCCACATCCTTGCCCCGACTGTAGGAACCCCGTGAAATGGTGACGATGGACATGCTTGAATTTCCCGTTTTCCGGTGAAACCGTTTTTATGGTGATCGTTATAGCGCATCTTCCGGATCTCGGCAAACCCCGAGGGTGGGAACCCAGGGCAACCGTATTTGGATTTCATCCTTGCTGTTGGTGTAATGAGAAATCCGGGGTTTGGGATCAATCAATGCCAAATGCCAAAATCAAAATGCCAATTGAAGGCTGATATCGATTATAAATCGTCAGAATACCACCATTTTTCATTGGACATTTGATATTCCTACACGTCACCAACATCAAAAAAAATGACAATAAACCAAATACAGTTGCCCTGGCGGTCGATCCAGACAGCATGCCAAACCAAAATGGTATTGATTTAATTGATGGTGAATACTACTAACGTAAACTAACTGTAACTGTCATTGGATTCGCCATGCTGCGTCGTGTATTTCTGTGACTCAGTGTATCTGTCCAGTATCATTTATAAAATTACCCCCACTGCGGGGCGTGTTGACGATAAGTCCTGGCCTTGAATAAGCGTTTACCGCCACTTTTTCTCGCCATTCCCTGCTTTCTGCCGCTCTTGTGGCGACTGCTGCAAAAAGGCGCCTCCGAGCCGGCCGGCCTGGTTTCCGATGCTGCCTTCGGGCTGCTCGTCTTTTGCCTGGCCCTTTACCTGCCCCGGCTGATGCGCATCGCCCTGGTCGGCTTCTGGGCGCTGTTCCAGGCCGGTTCCCAGGAACTGCTGGCCTCCATGCAGCGCCTGCCCTCCTGGCAGGATCTGCACTATCTGGCCGACCCCAGCTTCATAAAGAACAGCACCCAGGGACTGCATTTGGCGTCGCCTGTGTTGAGCGGGGTATTACTGGTTTCGGCGCTACTTTCCGGTTTCTTTACCATCCGGCCGCCGGCAAAGCGTTTTTTTTTCATCGGCCTGACCTTGGCTGGCGTGCTCCTGGCCATTCAGGCACCGCTCGACCGGCATTTGGGGGAGGCCAGCATCGCCGCCCGTTACAACCCCCTGCATTGGTTCGTGGCCGACGCCATCGCCACCCCTTCCAAACAGGCCGACCCGGATTTGCCGATGACGGTCTTGCCAGCCAGCCTGAGAACCCTCGATCTTTCCGGCCGGTCCTTGTTGTCGGGCAAGGGGCGGGCAAAAAACGTGCTGATCATCACGCTGGAGGGCATACCCGGTCTCTACTATCCCCAGATCCGCCAGGCCATGGGCGTGCCCGCCGGTCCTTTTGAAATGCAGGAGTTGGCGCAAAATACACCGGATGCGACCCTGGTGCCCGATTTCGTCACCCACAGCCACCAGACCATCCGGGGGCTGTACGCCATGCTGTGCGGCGACTTCAGCAAATTTTCCTACGAGATGTCCAAGGCCTTCGAGGTGCAGACCAATGCGGCGCGGGCCGGCGCCTGCCTACCGGCCCAGATGGCCGAAAACGGTTGGGAGACCCATTACCTGCAGGGGGCGGGACTGGCCTTCATGAACAAGGACAAGGTCATGCCCGCCATCGGTTTCCAGCATGTGCACGGCAGCGAATGGTTCACCGAACCCGATCCCTATCCGTTCATGTGGGGCAAGACCGATCCGGTCTTTTTCCGGGGCGCGCGCCGCTATATTGCCGACCTGCAGGCCAAACACAGACCGTGGCTGTTGACCTTGCTCACGGTCGGCACCCATCAACCCTATGCGGCGCCGGACGCGATCGTGGCCCGCTACCCCAACCGCATGATCGCCACCAGTGCCATCCTCGACGATGCCGTGGGTGAATTTCTGCGCGGCATCCGCGAGGATGGCGTTCTGGAGGATACATTGGTGATCATCACCTCGGACGAGTCCCATGGCGATGCGATCGCCGATTGGATCAGCAGCTGGGGCTTGATGGTGATCCTCGCGCCGGAAGGAAAGGCTTTGCCGCGCATCAAAACCGGGAGTTACGGGATGCTCGACATCACCGCCTCGGTGCTCGACTACCTGGGCCTGCCGCCGCCGGCATCCATCATCGGCCGGAGTTTCTTCCGGGACTACACCACCCCCCGAGAGATGATCTCCTACACCACCAGCAAGCTGCGCTGGCACACGGCGGACAACCGGCGTTTTGAATGCACGGCCGGCGGGCCTTGCAACGTTGGCACGGCACCGAGCCTGATCGGGATTCCGCCTGCCGATTTCGGACCGGATCGCAAGGACCACGCACCGCAGCTTTTCGCCATGGCCGCGACCCTGGATCACAAACTGACCAGTCGGGCACGGATCCAGCGGCTCCATTTTGGCGATGGCAAGATCATCGATCTGCCGGAGACCCTCACCAACGAGTGGACCGACAACCTTGTCGGTGCCCAATACCTGGATTTCCCGGATCATTCAAAAGTTCACGTGTCGATCCGGGTCAAGGCCCTTGACGCCCCGTCCGAGGGGATCCAGCTTAAACTGACCCTACGGCAGTTCGAGAAGTTGGTCCAAGGTGTCGACCCGCCGGCCTTTCCGCGCCTGCATGCCGGCGAGGAGAGCCGCATCGCCTTCGACATCGACAATCCCACGCGCGCCAATCCTTCTCCTTTCACCTGACCGGGGCGGGCAAGGATGCCCGCATTCAGCTGGAGACCTTCGACGTCATCATCCATCGCGGTTGAGCGGGCAGCGTCGGCCTGCCTTTATTGCGAAGTGAACAGATCCTTCACGGTGGCCGGGATGTCGCCCTTGGGCGCCAGGGTGCCGTCCGCATCCACGGCGTAGATGCCGAACCACTCCTCGGGGTCATCGGCCTCATGCCGGCGGCAATCCGTGGGGTCCTCGCCGCTTTTCCACCATTCGTCCTGAAATTCGAAAAAGGTCAGACCGCAGAATTTTTCATGGCCGCGCGCCGTGCGGATATCGTTCCAGATCGCGCGTAACATCGCGGGGACATCCGTCACCCGATGGCCGCCAAAGCCCGGCACCCAGGCCTTGGGTTCGATCGGCGACGTGGACAGCCCCACCTGGGTCACCAGAATGGGCTTGTCCATCTCGCGAGCGAGTTGCTCCAGGTAGCCCTGGTAGGTCGTGCCGCTCACCGATCCCGGCGGCGAGGTCATCACCCCGCGCGCGTAGGTGTAGACGTTGAGGCAGATCAGATCCCCCATGTCGGCACGAGCACGCTTTTTTGCTCCACCTCGAGGTCCGGCCGATCGGCCAGCGGCCCGATGTGCGTCCAGCTGGTATGACAATAAAGATGGCGCCGGCCGTAGCGGGCCAGTTCATAGTCCATGGCCCCATCCACCAGCATGGCCATGGCGATTTCCGATGGCGTGCGCCGGGTCAGGGTCAGGTGTTTGCCATGGTAGTCGCGGACCAGCGGGTGGGCCGCATCGGTTTGGATTACCGAGGAGGCCTGCAGCTCGTCGCCGATGGAAAAAAGCACCAGCCGGTCGGGGCGGCCCGTGGTATAGGTGTGGTCGATGACCATGCGGATATCGGCAAGCGTCTTGGCCTGATAGGCCGGATCGAGCAGGTCTCCCTGATAGGGCCAGATCCAGACATCCTGGCCGTAGGCCATCCCGGTTTCATCCAGGGCGGTGAAGAAGTTGGCCGGCATCCGTTGGGGAAAGACATGCAGATAATTGACCCCCATCGCCTGCATGATCGCCAGATCCCGCGCATAGCGGCCGTCGTTGCCCGGCGGATCGCCGTAAAGGGGCGTCTCGCCCGGATGATAGGGCGAATATCCCATCCCGCGAAAGAAGACCGCCTGCCCGGCCTGACGGAGATCGACCAGAACGCCATCGCGGACCACGAATCGGGTTGGCGCCGGCGTGTGGGCGTCAATCCGCATGGTTTTCGTTTTACCTGTCACGGCGCCGAAAAAACAACTCGTCAAAAGCGCGCTGACCACCAGCAGGCCTGCCCATTGCACCCTTTTTTGGATGTTTCGCATGATTGCTGCTCCGTTGATCAAGCTTCCGGCTTGAGCACCTGTTCGACGGCCTGGGCGAGATCCTCGATGGGCACGATCGTCAGGTCGGCCTGGATATCCTCGGGAATTTCGGTCAGATCGACGAGGTTGCGGGCCGGCAGGACCACCGTGCGGACGCCGGCCCGGTGGGCGGCCAGCAGCTTTTCGCGGATACCGCCCACCGGCAGAATCCGTCCGGTCAGGGTCAGCTCGCCGGTCATGGCCGCATCGCGTCGGCAGGCGCGATGGGTGATCATGGAGAGCAGGGCCACGGCGATGGTCACCCCGGCCGAAGTGCCGTCCTTGGGGATCGCCCCGGCCGGGATATGAATGTGGATGTCATGCCGGTCGAAAAATCCTCGGCAATGGCGAATTCCGTCAGGTGGCTGCGGACGTAGCTCATTGCGCCTGGGCCGACTCCTTCATCACCGTGCCCAGCGACCCGGTCAGGGTGAGGCGGCTGTTGCCGCGCATGTGGGTGGCCTCTACGAAGACGATTTCGCCGCCGGTGCGGGTCCAGGCCAGACCGGTCGCCACCCCGACGCGGTCCTTGGCCTGGGTGACTTCATGGGCATACCGGCGGGGGCCCAGAAACGCGGTGACGGCTTCGGTGTCGATGGTCAGCGGGTCGTGGCCGCTGCCCTTGTCGACCTGTTCCAGGGCGATCTTGCGGCACAGGCTGGCGATCTGCCGCTGGAGACCGCGCAGCCCGGCCTCACGGGTGTAGTCGCGGATCAAATGCGTCACCGCCGCCGGCTCGAAACCGATCGCGCGGCCCTCGAGCCCGTTGGCCGCGATTTCCCTGGGGATGAGATGATTGAAGGTGATGCGGACCTTCTCCTGCTCGGTGTAGCCGGAGAGTTCGATGACCTCCAGACGGTCCAAGAGGGCCTCCGGAATGGTGTCGACGGTATTGGCCGTGGCGATGAACATCACCTTGGAGAGATCGAAGGGCAGATCCAGGTAGTAATCCATGAAATGGGTGTTCTGCTGCGGGTCCAACACCTCCAGGAGGGCCGCCGCCGGGTCGCCCTTGAACTCCTGGCTGATCTTGTCCAGCTCGTCCAGCATGAAGACCGGATTGATGGCTTCCACACGCCTCAGTTCCTGGATGATGCGGCCGGGCAGGGCGCCCACATAGCTGCGCCGGTGGCCGCGCAGCTGGGCCTCGTCCTTCATGCCGGCCAGGGAGATGCGCACGAAGCGGCGCTGCATGCTTTTGGCGATGGCCTGGCCCAGGGAGGTTTTGCCCGTGCCCGGGGGGCCCACGAAACAGAGCACCGGCCCATGGTGGTCCAGGCGGGTGCGTTTGTTCTGCAGGGCTTTGTCGACCGTGGTGCGGATCTCGTCGAGTTTAAGCGGCTTGGCCAGGAAATGGTAGGAGCCTTTTTGCATGGCTGACACGGCCGTGGCCACGGTCGCATAGCCGGTGATGATGATCACCTCGGTGTCGGGATTTTTCTGCTTGGCTTTTTCCAGCACCTGCATGCCGTCGGCCTGTTCCATCTTCAGATCGGTGATCACCACATCGAAGTCCTGCTCGTCCAAGAGGCGAATCGCCTCCAGGCCGTCCGCGGCGGTCTCCACCGGGTAGCCTTCCTTGCTGAGTACGTGCATGAGGTTCATGCGCGTGACCTTTTCGTCATCCACCACCAGCATGCGGTGGCGGCTTTCGGATTGCAGGATCCTGACCGCCAGATATTCCAGCACCCGCGTTTTGATCTCGCCGAGGCCTTCGTGGTGGTCGTCCAGAACCTGTTTGGCCGCCTTGAGATCGAGACGGTCCTTGGTCATACGGTTCCAGGGCAGGTGGGTCAGGTAATCGACGTAATTGATGCCGATGGTGTGCTCGGCGCTGCCGGAAGGCATCTTGGCGATGCGGTCGATCTCCTTCAGGGTGGTTTCGGCGGCCTCGGGGGGCATCCCGGCCTCGCGTACCGCCTGGCGATACTGGTCCATCTCGCTTTTCGGCGATTCCGGGGTCAACACGGGCGCTTCCTTCTTGAAAATCCGCATGGGGGGAACTCCTTGCCATAGGGTTGAACGGGCAGGTTGAAAAAATCGACCCTTCGTTTTCATCCGCATTTTCCAATACGCCAAAAACGCCCTGCAAGAAATGTTCACGTGGACGCCAGATCTTGGCATAAAAAACCGCTGGCCGATTTCCATTGGCGGCAGGCGATGGAAACGCCCGACGGTATGGGGCGCAGCACCGTTTCTGAATAATGCCCAGGCGGCGGATGCGGAGCGGCCAACCCCGGCGGCGGATGGTCAAACAGTGCTTGAAATTCGCTTTCGTTGCGATGTGCAACGCCTTCCCGCTTTTTCTGTAACACAGTTTAATATGCTGAAAAAACAAATATTATTTTTATCCCAAAATATTACGTTGCAAATAGCAACGGCTGCCTTTTTCTTTTCCCATGGCTTTAATTGATAACATTTCTTTTTAATCTTGGGGCGTTATATTTCATCCCGATGCATGGCACGTGAATTGATAAAGCTACTATCACGAAACCGATGCGGATCGCATCAGCACAATGGGATGATCCTATGAAAACCATTCTTTTTGCCACCGATCACCTGCCCCCGGATCCAAAGGCGTTGGATTATGCCTTGCTCTTGTGTCGCCGGATCACGGCCCGCTTGGATGTGTTGCATATCCTGCCCCTCGGTGGCGGGATTTCCGCTCCGCAGAAGCGGCAAAAAGCCATGGCCACGGACCGGTTCGCGCAGTTGCTGGGCGATCGGTCGCCAGCCCGGGTCAACTACCATTGCGAGGTCACCGGCGAAGCACCCGGAACCATTGTCGAACGCTACGTCAGAACGCATCGCAATATCGTCTTGACGGTCGTTGACCCGCGAGCACCCCAGGGTCGGGCCGGCAGAAAGGGAAAAACCATCCGCCCGGCGGGCAACTGGTCCATCCGCAAGCTGGCCATCCCGCTGGTGCTGGTGAAAAAGGCACCGTGAAATCCAAACCAATAGATCCCAATCAATAAACCAGAATCAATCAGGAGGCGTTACGACATGCGAAATCCATTCAGAAGAAGAGCAAAAAAGAACACCCTGAAAGATCAACCGGCGGCGGAACAACAACTCACCGCAAAGGCCCTGGATGCGGCCGTACCCGCAAATGAGCTCGCCGGGGGGGTCGAAGGCCGCCTGGTGGTGATGGGAAACGAAAGCCAGTTCTCCGATGAAGTCGTCGACTATGCCATCGATATGGCCCGCCGCATGTCCTACGAAATCGTGGCCCTGAACAGCGCGCCGCTTTCCTGCGACTCCTTTGGCCTGTTTTCGACATCCCGCAGCAAACTCTGTGATGAGTTTCAGTCCATTTGCAGCGTCAACGGCCAGACCTTTCGCCAGGCTGCCGAGGCGGCCGGGATCCCCTTTGTGCAGGTCGTCAAGTTCGACGAGCCGGAACAGGCCCTGTCCAGCCTCCAGCACGAATTCAGCAATATCGAGTTTGTGATTGCCGATTCCCAGCCCCAGGCGGAAACCACCGACCGGATTGCCCAGACCAACTCCCTGCGCAATGAGGTGCTGGTCTATTCAATGATCTAAGACTGCATTGGGCGATGTCCGAGCCAGCCTGCGGATATCCCCAATCCCTGGAGAACGATCGCGATGACTGGTCACTTCTATCTTTCCATCGGGTTGATCCTGGTTGCGTTCAGCCTGTGTTATTGGTTCCGTAATGAGAAGTAAGTCGCGGGCCTTTGAAAAACCCGCCGCCGGATCGATCCGCGGCACTTTGTTCGTATCGAAGAAGCGAGAGGAGTTTCCTGGATGACCCCCGAGATGATTCTGACCATGCTGATGCTGTCGTTTGCCGTGGTGCTGTTTGTTTTCGAATGGGTACGGGTCGATGTGGTGGGCATCATCATGATGGTGATGTTGCCGCTCACCGGCCTGATCTCGGCCAAGGAGGCCTTTGTGGGCCTGAGCAGTAACGCGGTTTGCTCGATTATCGCCGTGATCATCATCGGTGCCGGCCTGGACAAGACCGGCGTGATGAATCAGGTCGCCGGACCGATCATCCGGATGGCCGGTAACAGCGAAAGCCGCGTGATCGCTCTGATTTCCGGCGCCGTGGGAATCATCTCCAGCATGATGCAGAACATCGGCGCGGCGGCCTTGTTCATGCCGGCCACCCAGCGCATTGCCAAACGCATGGAAATTCCCGTATCGCGGCTGCTCATGCCCATGGGGTTCTGCGCCATCATTGGGGGAACCCTCACCCTGGTGGGCGCCAGCCCGACAATCCTACTTAACGACCTGATGACCCTGGGGGGAGAAAAGCTGGCGCCCTTTGGCCTTTTTACCCAAACGCCGATCGGTATCTGTCTTCTCGCCACGGCCATCATCTATTTTATCGTCTTCGGCAAGTTTATTCTGCCGGCGGCCAAGGGCGAAACCGACCGTGGGGTGACGGCGGCCCTCATGGAAGAGTACAAAGCCCTGGGAAACACCTTCGAACTGCTCTTGCCCCAGGATTTTGCCGGCCCCCAGACCCTGCAGGATCTGCATGTGCGCTCCAAATTTTTGCTCACCGTGGTGGCGATCAAACACGCCGGTGAAAAGCATATCAACATGACACCCAGAAGCCATAACGAGATCGATGCCGGTGACAGTGTTGCCGTGGTGGGCAAGGAGAAGAACGTCCGCAAGATGGCTGCCGAGCTGGGCTGGACCTTGAAGGACGGACTCGAGGCTTTTGCCGAAAGCCTGGCCCGGACCAGTGCCGGCATGGCCGAAACCGTGGTCTCGCCGCGTTCCGAGTTGATCGGCAAGACCATGAACCAGGTCAACTTCAAGGAACTGTACAATCTCAACCCCATCGCCCTGTTCAAGGGCAATCGCATCTACTACACCGGGCTGACCCAGATCGCCCTTTCCATGGGCGATACGCTCTTGTTGCAGGGCCCCTGGGAGCGTTTTCATCTGCTCAAGAACCAACCGCAACCGCGGGCCTTGACCTTCGCCACGCCCCTGGAAGGGGAGATCCTCAGGCCCCAGAAAGCCAAACTGGCCGTCTTCTGGCTGGCGTTGGCGCTCTTGCAGATCATCGCCTTCAAGATCCAGCTCTCCGTGGCGCTGATGTCCGGCGCCCTGGGCATGATCATCACCGGCGTCTTGAGTGTTGACGAAGCCTATCGCTCCGTGGATTGGATGACGGTCTTTCTTTTGGCCGGTTTGATTCCCCTGGGCATGGCCTTTGAGAAGACCGGCACGGCGGCCTTTATCGCCACCAAGATGCTGGGACTGCTGGGAAACCCGTCTCCCATCGTTCTCCTGGCGGCCGTGGGGGTGATGACCTCATGCTTCACCCTGTTCATCTCCAATGTCGGCGCGACGGTACTGCTCGTGCCCTGTGCATGAACATGGCGGTGATGGCCGGGGCCGATCCGCGCATGGCGGCGCTGGTGGTGGGATTGTCCGCTTCCAACACCTTCGTGCTGCCGACCCACCAGGTCAACGCCCTGATCATGCGTCCGGGCGGCTACCGCACCATCGATTACGCCAAGGCCGGTCTCGTCATGACCGCGCTCTTCCTGGTGGTGGAGTTGACCATTCTCTATTTCTTCTACGGCATCTGAGCAAAGGAGTTCACCGCTATGGCCATTATCACCATATCCCGGGGATGTTTCAGCCACGGCAAGCAACTGGCCGAGTGCGTCGCCGAGCGACTGGGCTACGAATGCATCAGCCAGGAAGTGCTGCTGGAGGCATCCAAAGCCTTTGACATCCCCGAAACCCGATTGTTCGACGCCCTCCACGATGCGCCCGGTTTTTTCGAACGCATCACCCATGTGCGCGAAGGGGTGATCGACCGGATTCAGGCGGCCTTGCTGGAGCATGTGGCCAGGGACAACGTGGTCTATCACGGTTTCGCCGGCCAGATGCTGCTCGAAGGCATTGCCCACGTGCTCAAGGTGCGCGTCATTGCCGACCCGGACGCGCATCAAGCTCGTGCAACGTCGCCAGCAGATTTCGCGGGAGGAAGCCGAGCGGCTGATCGGCCGCGAGGACCAGGAACGGGCCGAATGGTATCGCAGCATCTACCGCATCGACATGAACGATCCGCGACTCTACGACGTCTTGCTGCATATCGGGCGACTGACCATCGACGATGCCTGCGATACGCTTTGCCGCCTGACGGAAAGTCCGAGTTTCCAAACCACGCCGCAATCCCTGACCGCCCTTTCCGATCTGGCCGTCGAGAACCGTGTCAAGGTGGCCTTGGCCGGTGTCTGCAAGGCCGAGGTGCGTTGCAGGGAGGGGATCGTTCACCTCCGGGTGGAGGGCCAGAAGCTGATTCCTTCGGGCGCGGCCAGTCCCTCCCTGCAGCATCAGGTGCAGGACCAGATTCGTGACGATGTCTATCAGAAGATTGTCGGGATCGTGTCGGCCATTCCCGGGGTGAAGGATATCGATTGCGCGATCAACACGCCTTATTTCGTTTGATAATCCCCGCTGTCGGTGACGAATATGCGCGGCGATGGATCCGTTTTCCACCGTCGAGCGGCAAGGGATAACGGGGTCAGATCGCGCGTCTTTTCTTCAGTTCAGCTCTCGTCCCACCCATAGCGTTTGAGCTTGCGCCATAGGGAGACCCGGTCGATCCCCATGATCTTGGCCGCTTGGGTCTTGTTCCCGTCGGTTTTTTGCAGCACCCATTCGATGTAGTGTTTTTCCTGCTCTTCCATGGTCGGTATGGCATCGCCGGAACTGCGGTAGGTCTCGATGGTGAGGTTACACAGGTGATCGGGGAGCTGATCCACGCCGATCGTGGGCGTGGTGGCCAGGGCCACGGCCCGCTCGATGACGTTTTCCAGCTCGCGGACGTTGCCCGGCCAGCTGTAACCGCTCAACAGATCCATGACCTCGGCGTCGATGGCGTTGACCTCTTTTTTCATTTCGCCGGCGATGCGCACCAGGAAACGTTGGGCCAAAAGCGGAATATCCTCGCGTTGGGCCAGGGGAGGGATGTGAATGGTGATCACGTTGAGGCGGTAGTAAAGATCCTGGCGGAACTGCCCGGTGCGGGCGTCCTCATGCAGGTCACGGTGGGTCGCCGCCAGAAAGCGCACGTTCACCGGCACCGGATTGACGCCGCCCACGCGCATCAGCTCGCGTTCCTGCATGACCCGCAGCAGCTTGATCTGCATGGAAAAGGGCATGTCGCCAATCTCGTCCAGGAAGACGGTCCCGCCCTCGGCCACCTCCAGCAGGCCGGCGTGTTCGCGATCCGCGCCGGTAAAGGCGCCTTTTCGTGCCCGAACAGTTCGTTGGCCATCAACTCCTCGGTAAATGAACCGCAGTTGAAGGCCACGAAGCGTTTGGATTGACGATTGCTGAGCAGGTGAATCGCCTTGGCCACGATTTCCTTGCCCGTGCCGCTTTCCCCCAATATCAGGATATTGGTGTCCGAGGGGGCCACCTGCCGGATGGTGTCGCGAATTTTTTCCATCGCCTGGCTTTTGCCGATCAGCGCCGGCATGGGACGGCTGCGCTGCAACTCTTCCCGCAGGCGCTCATTTTCCAACTGGAGTCGCCGTTTGATCAGCGCTTCCCGCACGATCTTGCGTACCTGGTCGATCTTGTAGGGCTTGGCGATACAGTAGAACGCGCCATCCTTCATGGACTTGACCGCGATATCGACCGTGGCGTAGCCGGTGATCAGGATGACCTCGACATGCGGCTGCAGCGCCCTGCATTTTTCCAGCACCTGGAGCCCGTCCACACGGCCCATCTTGAAATCGGTGAGGACCAGATCGAACGGTCGCTCCTTTAATAACCCAACGGCCTTCTCCCCACTCTCCACGCCGACGACCGCGTACCCCTCACGTTCCAGGATGTGCACCAGGTTCTTGCGTGCCAGATCCTCGTCCTCCACCACCAATAAGGTCTCTTGCTGCGTCGTCATGATGTTTCCGAAGCCTGTCGATTGGGCAGGCAGACGGCAAATGTCGTCCCTTCACCCGGGCGGCTGTCCACCGTGATCCTGCCTTTGTGTAGTTCGATGATGCCGTGGCTGATGGAAAGCCCCAAGCCCGAGCCCCGGCCATCGGTTTTGGTGGTGAAGAACGGATCGAAGATTTTGCCCTGCATCTCCTTTTCGATGCCGGATCCGGTGTCGGTGATCCGAAAGCAGAATTGATTTTCACCGTCGGGCGGTTCGGCGCTGATGGTCAGGCGGCCGCCGTCGGGCATGGCCTGCGCCCCGTTTTGGATCAGATTGATCAGCACCTGCTGGATCCGCTGGGCATCCAGATCGACGCGGATCTGTTCGGCAATGTCCACCTCCAGGGTGATGTTGGCCGGCAAGTCACCCTTGAGCATCTTCAAGGTCTTGGAGACCAGTTCCTTGAATGCGGTGGGTTTGGGATTGAATGCGCCCCGACGGGAAAATTCCAGCAGCGCCTTGACGATGTCCCTGGCCCGCTCGATCTGTTTTTCGGTCTCTTCCAGCAGTTCGCGCTTGAACGCCAGGTTGTCGTCCTCCAATTCTTCGAGGAGGATCTGAACCGAGGTGGAGATATTGTTGAGCGGATTGTTCAGTTCGTGGGCGACACCGGAGGTCAGCGTCCCCAGGGACGCCAGCTTTTCACTTTGCACCAGCTGTTCGTTGCGCCGGTTCAACTCCTGGATCATGTGGTTCAGGCTGGTAATCAGGGATTCGAAAACATCCCCGCTGGCAATGGCCGGGATGCCGGCATAGGTTCCCGAGGCGATCTTGTCGATGGCCGTTTCGATGGATTTCAAAGGTGTGTTGATGTTGAAGTACATGAACACGGCGATGCCGAAGGTCACCACGAAGATCGCCGCCAGGGCAATATAAAGATAGTAGCCGGATTCGTGGACCAACTGGATGACCTGCCGCCGCTCCTGACTGAGCATGGACTCGAAGTCATCGGTCATAATGCGGCCCAGGTCGCGGATCCGATCATTGGGCGGCTCAGAGGCGCTCTCGTTGCCCGGGGAGGGCGTGAGGGCCTCAAGCGCACCCAGGTAATCCAAGAGGGCCTGGTGTTTCGCTTTCAGATCGCGTTCCGCGGTGTAGCGCCCGTGGACGGAGATAATCTCCTTGAGGCGGGCTTCGGCCAGTTTGATATAGTCAATGGAATGGGCCAGGTCTTCGGTGTTGTGAAAGAGAAAAAAGTTTTTCTCATACCGCCGGGCCTCGAGGATCATGTTGAACGCGTGATCCTTTTTCTCGATGATCTGCAGCTTCTCGGTGAGCAGCTGATATTTATAATAGTTGAGAAACCAGATCAGGGTGCTGGCCAGAATGAAGAGGGCGAAGCTGATGGTGATTTTTTTGCGGATACCGATTGTCATGGGACCTTCCCTGCGGATGGCTTTTCAGCGTTGAGGTTGTATAATCGGACGATGGAATCTGTCAACCGGTTGAAGCTGAAAGGGGCACAAGGCCATCCGCAAGGGGCTCTGGATATCCGCGGTCGGAAAGTCCGGATGCGCATCATGGGGATGCGATGGTGCCCATCTGATTGACCGCCCGGGCATGCTCGCGGGGTGCGTAGGTCAGCGACATATCGGGAAACTGGCCGGCCGCACGATCGTGAAGGCCCTGGCGGTATTGGGCGAAGTTCTGGAAAGCCATTTCCGTGGAGGGCTCGAACCGACAGCGTCGATAGATGTCGGCTTGAAAGAATTCGCTGCCGGGTCGGGTCTCCACCTGGCGAACACCATCGATCTGGCGGACATGCTGCTCGAGTTTTCGGGTTAGCCGGTTCAGCCGGAGTACCGGCCGCTCGACCGTCAGCCGGACATGGCCGTTCTCGCTTGCGACGGATACGGGGTAACCCTGCTTGCAGAGCTGTACCTGGATCTTGGCGGCCATTTGGAAGTCGGCCAGTCGATCCGGCGCGTCGTCCTGCGCCCGCATTTCAACCTGCACCAATTGCTCCAGAATCAGCCGGCCGGCCGCTTCACGATCCAAGCGGTCCGAAGGGACGACCACATCATAGGCGTCGGCGTCAAAGCGGTGGCCGTTGAACAGCTGCCGACACCATTTAAACTCGCGTCGATCCCGGCGATGGATAATTTTGCGGATCTGGCGTTCATTGGCCGGCGTGGTGTGAAGGGCCCGCTGCACACGGAAGCCTGGGTTGGCGGTGACCAGGACATTCATGAGCTGGGGAAGGGGACGGGGGCTCATCAGGCCCAGGACACCATGGAAAATGGTGGTTTCCTTTTCCAGCGCGTCCGCCAGGACCGCTTGGAGATAGGCCAGTGACCGTTCGGTGCCATGGGTCAATCGGCTCAACATGCCATCCGGCGCCTTGAGGAATCGCTCCAGCCGGCCGGCCGGAACGCCGAACCGCTGGCTGGCCATCTGGATCAGGTCGCGGTCGGTGAGGACGGGCCAGCCGGTACGGGAGGCAATCCAGTCAACAATTCGCTGCGTTCTGGTGAACACGTCCCCGTGGATGCATAGGTGTGTTGTCATGGCTGCTCCTTTGTTTGAGAATAACGAAAGGTGAGGATATCGAATTCGGATACGCAGCAACGCTTGTGCCAACAAACCCATGATACCTGTAATGATTGGAAAATGATCCGGAATTGACCGTTGATGACGAAGGTGGGGGATTGGATGAGCGTTACAATACGCAACGGGAATTGGCCGGATTTTGATTATTTATTAAAAAATCAATAGGATAAAAATAGTTGCAGATAAAACCAATCTCTGTTGCTATTTGCAATGCCTGCGTGGGTGGCCTGCGTCGTCGGCCTGTGTCGTCGGCCCGTGTCGTCGGCCCGTGTCGTCGGATCGCTCAGGCCGGTGCCGGTGCATTTCCCTTGATCTGTTTCAGCTTGCGCCACAGGGCGGCGCGGCTGATGCCGAGAATCTCCGCGCTTTTCGACTTGTTTCCACCGGTGGCATCGAGCACCTCCAGGATGTAGCGATTTTCCAACTCGGCGAGGGTCAGCGGATTATTCGGCAGGGTGGATGCGTTGGCCGACGTCTTTACGAAACGTTCCGGCAGGTGCCGCTTCTCGATGGCCGGTCCATCAGCCAGGATCACCGCCCGTTCGATGATATGGGCCAGTTCGCTGACGTTTCCCGGGAAGGGGTAGGCTGAAAGCGTTTCGATGACGTCCGGGGCGATGGATTCGACCGGTTTTTTGAATTCTTCACCGAAGTGGCGCAGGTAAAAGCTGCACAGCAGGGGGATGTCGTCCTTTCTTTCGCGCAGGGGCGGGATGATAAAGTTGAAAAAGGTCAGTTGGGCGTGAAGCTCGGGGTCGAAGCGCTTGGTGGCGGTCCGTTCGGCCAGGTCGACCTCCGTTGCCGCCAGGATGCGCAGATCGGTCGGATGATCACGGCCGGTATCGGCCTTGGCGCGATCAATGGCGTCGATGATGCTCGTCAGCTGCGTCTGCATGGAGAGCGGCATGGCTTCCACCTGATCGAGAAAGAGGGTGCCCACCTGTTCGACGGCGAACATGCCGCTGCGGGACCGGATGGCGTCGTAGAGGTCGTTTTTGCCATAGCCGAGCAGTTGGCGTACAAATTGTTCGTTTTCCAGATTCTCGCAGTCGATGGTCAGGAAGCGCTGATGGCGATGGCGGCTGCGGCTGTGGATGTGGCGGGCGATGCGCTCCTTGCCGGTGCCATTCTCACCGGACAGCATCACCGGACAATCCAGCGGCGCCACCCGCTCGATATTTTTGCGCAGCTGCCGCATGACAGCGGTTTCGCCGAAAATTCGCAGCGGTGCATCGCCCTCGGCAATACCGGTGGCCTTTGTCGTCGCATGCGTGCCGTAGCCGCCCTCGGAAAAATCCTGCGGCGCATGGATCTCGATTGAGCCGGCATCCATGGCGATGGATGGGCCCGTGTTGCCACCGGCGGCACCGGTTGGGCGGATGATTACCACTTTGCCATCCGTGTTGAGGTTCTTGATGAACTGCCAGAAATCCCCCATCTCCTCTTTCTCGAAATAGAGCGTGTTGAGCGACTCCGTGGCCTGCCGCACCTTGTCATTGCCATGGCCGGTGAGCAGGATGGTTTTCAATGAGGGCTTGATCTCCTTCAGCTTGGTGATGGTCACCAGGCCATTCAAATCCGGCATTTGCAGGTCGACGATGGCCAGGTCGATGGGCGTCTTCATGGCGGTGTCGATGGCCGCCAGGCCACTGGTTGCCGTATGGGTCTCAAAACCTAGCATGGTCAGCCGCTGGGAGATGGATTTAAGCAGTCGCTCTTCGTCGTCGACCAGCAGAACGCGTTTTGGCTGCGCAGTCATGTCTTTTCTGTATCTCCTACATGGATCTCCAATGGGAATGATTCCGCAAGCAACGCCCGTGCTGGATCAATCGCGCCGTACCGGGCGGGCAGGCGGATGCCGACAAACGCAATGGACTATATCATAGATTAACAATTGCCAGGAGTAAAGTGTTTACAAATTAAACTTTTTATTTTATAGAGACCGTATACTTTTCATTTTCGTGCAAGCTAATCCAAAATGGTTGCATAATGAAACATTATGATCTATTAATCGTTGATGACGAGCAACGCTACGCCGACATGCTGGCCCGGCGGCTGGGGCTGCGCAACCTGACCTGCCAGGTCTGCTACGATGGCCGTTCCGCCATTGAGTGCCTCGCAGAGGCAGCCTTCGCGGTGATTATCCTCGACCTGCAGCTTCCCGATTTGTACGGCACGGAAGTGCTGGCCCAAATCAAGCAGCGTCGCCCCGACAATGTCGTCATTATTCTCACCGGGCATGGCACCGAGAAGGACAAGCAGGCCTGCCTGGCCGCGGGCGCGCATGCCTTTATGAACAAACCCCTGGATATCGATCGGCTGTTGACCATTATGAACCGACTCAAGACGCGTTCGGCATGATACCCACAGCGAAAGACTTTCTTGGTGCCATCTGGCCGCCGTTCCGTCACAAGGACGACGCGCTTCTCACCCCCTATTACACCTTCCATGACTATCGGCAGATCTGGGGCATGGGCATCTTTATTCTCATGGCCGCCGCGCTTCTGCCGCTTCTCGTCATGACCCTCATCTATTACCAACTGACCGAGCAATCCATTGATCGTGAAGCCATTTTGCGCACCGAACGGGTGGCTTCGAATGCCCGTCGGGCGGTGACCTATTTCCTGGAAGAGCGTCTGGCGGCCCTGACCTTCACGGTGAATGAGATGGGCTATGACCGCCTGACCGACCCGGGACGCCTGAAGGAGGTCCTGAGCAACCTCAAACTGGGGTTCGGTGGGCTTACCGATCTATCGGTGATTGCCGATGACGGCACCCAGGTGGCCTACGCCGGACCGTTCAATCTTGAGGGCAAGAACTACAGCACCCAGCCCTGGTTCATGGAGTGCAAGCAGAGCAGTGCCTGTGTGAGTGAAATCTATTTGGGTTACCGTGACGTTCCGCACATGGTCGTGGCGGTCAAATCCCTGCGCGCGGATGGGCGTTTCTTCATCCTGAGGGCCACCCTCGAGACTGAACGCCTGATCCAGACGCTGGATTCCTACCGGACCGGCGAGCATGCCGATATCTTTCTGGTCAATCATGCGGGGGTGCTTCAGACGCCTTCCAAATACTACACCGGGCCCGACCAGCGGTTGACCCTTGCCTTGCCACCGTATTCGGAACGAACCCAGTCCCTCGTGGCCAGCGATGCGGCCAAACGCGCGGTGGTCATCGGCTATGCCTACATCGACACCAAGATCGCGGCGACATCCTTCATCCTCATGGTGGTCAAGGAGCGCGCCGGCATGATGAAGGTCTGGCTGGACCTGCGCCATCAGATCAACTGGTTCCTGGCCGTCAGCGCCGTCATTATCACGGTGGTGATCATCCTGACCTCGACCTTCATGGTCAACAAGATCTTCCATGCCGACCGGGAAAAGGCCAAGACCATGATGCTGGCCGAAAGCAACGCCCAGCTGGCCTCCATCGGTCAATTGGCCGCCGGGGTGGCCCACGAAATCAACAACCCCCTGGCCCTGATCAATGAGACCGCCGGATATATAAAGGACCTGTTCCTCATCGAGGATCGCTACAAGGATGATACGGAAATGGTCGAGCATATCGACTCGATCATCGAGGCGGTTGAGCGCTGCGGCACCATTACCCGACAACTGCTCGGATTCGCCCGTCATTTCGACGTTCAGGTCCAACCCATCAATCTGAAACGCATGGTCGACGATGTGGTCAATTTTCACAAGAAAGAGGCGGAATACCGCAACATTTCCATCCATGTGGATATTCCCGAGAGCATTCCGCTGATTGAGACCGACCGCGGCAAACTGCAGCAGATTATCCTCAACCTGGTCAACAACGCCTTTCAAGCCATCAGCAACGGCTGTTTTCTGGATATCCGCGCCAAGATGGATGACGCCCAGCATGTGTGCCTGTTCATCCGGGACAATGGCTGCGGTATTTCAAAGGATCATCTCAACAAGATTTTTGAGCCCTTTTTCACCACCAAGAAGGAGGGCAAAGGCACCGGCCTCGGTCTTTCGATCACCTACGGTCTGGTTAAAAAACTGAGCGGCAACATCACCGTGGAGAGCCAGACGGGCGAGGGGACGACCTTTATGGTCCGGTTGCCCATTCGCATGGAGAAGGAAATCCCATCATGAAGGTACTGCTGGTCGATGATGAACAGAAATTCGCCCTTATGCTGGCCAAACGGCTGAGCCTGCGGGGATTTCAAACGGACGTCTTTTTTGCCGGTGAGCAAGCCCTGAAGGCGATCGACGAGGAGGGCCGACGCTACGCGGTCGGTCTCCTGGACGTCAAGATGCCGGGAATCGGCGGCATCGAACTGGGCCGACGCATCAAGGCCCTGGACCCGGCGATGAAGATCGTCTTTCTTACCGGACATGGGTCCGACATGGACTACCAGGTGGGGGCCAGTGAGGCCGATGGGTATTTGCCCAAACCGATGAAAATCGAGGACCTCATTGATACATTGAACCGCTTGAAGGATGAGGGGTGATCGCGCCTTCCGGCAGCCGCACCGGCGACATCAGTGCCAGCGGACAGGTTCCGGCCGGAAGCACGGATTTCCTCCAGGGGAAGGTATGGCGAAGATAAATGATCTATTCGGGTATGACAGCCTGGCGTTCTTTGGAAGGGTGAACGCCTCGATTTCCCATGAACTGAAAAACATCATGGCCATCATTTCGGAGACGGCCGGGCTGCTCAGCGATTTGTCGGCCATGGCCCAGGCCGGCACGCCGATCAGCGCGGACATGATCACCAGCAGCACCGAAAGCATCATCGAGGAAATTCAGCGGGGATTCACCACCATCCGGCAGATGAACCGGTTTGCCCACAGCGTCGATACACCCGTGGTTTCCATCGATCTGATGGAGATTCTCGATTTGGTGCGCAATCTTTCCGAATATCTCTCCTTGCCGGCAAGACAAACCTGCATGGGGTCCCCGGGGGCACGCCCATGGCCCAAACCAGCCCGTTTATTCTGCAGGCGATCCTTTACCAGGCGGTTGTTCAGACCTTTCAGCATACCGGTCCCCAGGCGAGTCTGGATATCTCCGTTCAAGCGCCGGATGCGTCGACCTGGCGGATCCGTTTTGACGGCTTCAGCGTCAAGGAGTTCGAAACCTTTCCCGACGCGCGCACTGAGCGCATGGCCGAATCCATCGGCGTTGCGATCCATTGGGACCGGGCGACCGATCGGTTGGAGATCGATGTTCCGGTGAGCGCGGAGGCCTTGGCGAGCTTGCGACGGCACCGAAGGCCTGACCTGGCGCGAATCCGAGAAAACAGAATCGAATCCAAGCGATTCGTCGGTATTTTGGAACGATCAACTCAACGGATAGGAGTGGCACATGTTGGTGAAGGTATTTCCTTTTTTGGCGTGGTTTAAAAACTACGACAAGGCATCTCTGCAACTTGACGCACTTTCAGGGTTGACCGTGGCCCTGGTTCTGATTCCGCAATCCATGGCCTATGCCCAACTTGCGGGGTTGCCGGCGTATTACGGACTCTACGCCTCCTTTCTGCCACCCATGATCGCCGCGCTCTTTGGATCGAGCCGCCAGCTGGCCACCGGACCGGTGGCGGTGGTTTCGCTGATGACATCCGCCTCGCTGGCTCCCCTGGCCACCGCCGGCAGCCCGGGGTACATCGCCTACGCCGTTCTGCTGGCCCTGATGGTCGGCATATTTCAGCTCAGCCTGGGGATCTTGAGACTGGGACTGGTGGTCAATTTTCTCTCGCATCCGGTGGTCAACGGCTTCACCAACGCCGCCGCCATCATCATCGCTTCCTCCCAGCTGTCCAAGATGTTCGGTGTCTATGTGGATACCGCCCCGCATCATTACGAGACCATCATCAATGTGGTCAAGGGGGCCATCCATTACACCCACTGGCCGACCCTTTTCATGGGCGTCTTCGCCTTCGGCATCATGTATGGACTCAAGTGGCTGTCGCCGCGGATCCCCAACGTTCTCGTGGCCGTGGTCATCACCACGACCATCTCCTGGGCGATGGGTTTCCAGCACGATCAGACCGCCGGCATCGACGCCATCGAATCTCCCCAAATTCGCCAGCTCATCCAAAAGTTCAACACCGCCGCCGCGTCGGTACCGCCCCTGGCCGAGGAACGGACCCGCATCGGTGAGACCTTGAGCACGGCCAAACAGAGCCATGACGCGATCGGTGTCCTGGATGCCACCCACGACGTCGACGTGGCCAATGTGAACATCGCCCGCCTGCAGGCCGACGCCCATCGCTTCCGCGAAGAAATCCGGGCGGCCCTGTTGACCGGCGTGCCCCAGGCCGACGGCGCCCTGAAGTTCTATCCCCAGGATGCCATCCCGGCCGGCATGAAGAGCGATGGCCGAACCTGGCGCATCAAGGTCGGCAACGAGCCCCTGGTGACCACCAAGCTCAAGATGATGGGCGGTGGCGCCGTGGTCGGCACCATTCCCAAGGGGTTGCCGTCCATGACGATTCCGCCCATCAACATCGGGGTCATGCTGCACCTGTTGCCGTTTGCGGCGATTATCTCCCTTTTGGGCTTCATGGAGGCGATCTCGATCGCCAAGGCCATGGCCAGCAAGACCGGTCAACGCCTGGACCCCAACCAGGAATTGATCGGCCAGGGACTGGGCAATATGCTGGGGGCCATCGGTAAAAGCTACCCTACTTCCGGGTCCTTCTCCCGTTCGGCGGTCAACCTGCAGGCCGGGGCGGTGACGGGCCTGTCCAGCGTCTTCACCAGCATGGCGGTACTGATTGCGCTTTTGTTTTTTACGCCCTTGCTCTATCATCTGCCCCAGGCCGTATTGGCCGCCGTCATCATGATGGCCGTCATCGGCCTGGTGAACGTTTCCGGTTTCATCCATGCCTGGAAGGCCAAGTGGTATGACGGCGCCATCTCCATCATTTCGTTTATCTGTACGATGGTCTTCGCCCCCCATCTGGACAAGGGCATCATGGTCGGTGTGGTTCTTTCCCTGGGGGTTTTCCTATACAAGAGCATGCGTCCCCGGGTGGTCTTCCTCTCCCGTTCCGAGGATGAGGAATTGCGCTGTGTGACGACCCACGGATTGGATGAATGCCCCTATGTGACCCTGGTGCGGTTCGATGGCCCGCTCTTTTTTGCCAATGCCAGTTACCTGGAGGATACGATCACCGAAATGATCCGCACCAAGGAGGGGCTCACCCATATCCTCATCGTCGCCAACGGGATCAACGACATGGATTCGTCGGGTGAGGAAACCTTGTCGCTACTGGTCGATCGGGTGCGCAGCAACGGGATCGATATATCCATGTGCGGCGTTAACGAAGCGGTCATGGAAGTATTTGACCGGACGCACTTTCTGGCCAAAATCGGAGAGGATCACATTTTCCCGACCCTGGAAAAAGGCATCGTCGCCATCCATGAAATCGCTCATGAAAACGATCCGGACGCGAATTGTCCCTTATTGAACGCCTGCCGACTCGTTGAAGCCTAAAAGGAGGAACATTCCATGCCCGTCATTACCTTGTTCAGCGGCAGTTACTGCAATGAGAAAGAGGTCGTCAAGGAGATCGGTGCCCGGACCGGCTACCAACCGGTTTCGGACCAGGAGATCGTGGCTGAGGCCAGTCAGCTTTCCCGCATTCCCGAAAACCGGATCGAACGGGTTTTTACCGACAAGACATCGGTCTTCAACCGCCTGACCCATGAGCGGGAGCGTTCACTGGCCTACCTGCGGGCCACGCTGGCCAAACGGCTTTCCGAAGAGGGCTTGCTGATCAGCGGGTTCGCCTCCCAGCTGATTCCGCGCAATATCAGTCATGTGCTGCGGGTCTGCCTGATCGCCGACATGAACGCGCGCGTCGCCACCGCCGTCGACGTACTCAAGGTCGGTCAGGCCGAGGCACTCAAGACCATCCACCGCGACGATGAGAAGGCCGCCGCCTGGATGCATGCCCTGCACGGCGCTAAGGATCCATGGAGCGCCGAACTCTACGACATCTGCCTGCCGACCGACAAGACATCGTCCCGGCAAATTGCCGACCTGGTCGAAAGAGGCATTTCGGCTTCCGCCATCAAACTGGCCAGCGGCGCGCGACAGGCCGTGGATGACTTCAAGATTGCCGCCAACGTCGAAATCGCATTGGCCAAGAAAGGCCATTCGGTCGATGTCGAGGTCAAGGATGGGGTCGTCACGTTGACGATCAACAAGCATGTGCTCATGCTGGGTCGCCTGGAGGAGGAACTCAAGGAGATCGCCATCCGGGAATCCGGGGTCAAGGCCGTCGAGACCAAGGTCGGTCCGGGATATTACCAGACCGATGTCTACCGTCGCCAGGATTTCGCGGCTCCGTCGAAAATCCTCTTGGTGGACGATGAGAAAAAATACGTTCAAACCCTGTCTAAGCGGTTGATGATGCGTGAGCTCGACTCGGCGGTGGTCTACGACGGCGAATCGGCCCTCGAGCTGGCCCAGGATGACGAGCCCGATGTGATGATCCTGGATCTCAGGATGCCCGGCATCGACGGCATCGAGGTCTTGCGGCGGGTGAAGCAGACCCGCCCGCAGATCGAGGTGATTGTCCTGACCAGCCAGGGATCCGAGGAGGATCGCAAGACCTGTATGGAACTGGGCGCCTTCGCCTTCCTGTCCAAATCCGTCGATATCGATGAACTGAGCCAGACCATCAAGGCCGCCCATGAGAAAATCCAGCAGGAGCGCCAGCAGCCGTGAAGGCTGCCCCTTGATTTTCCCTCATATCCGTGGATAATGGAGGGAGATACGGATCAGGTGGCGATTATTCTCAATCCAAATTGGCGGAGGGGCCATGGAAGAAGCAAACACGATGAAAATCCTTTTGGTCGATGATGAAGTCAAGTTCTTGAACGCCATCGCCGAGCGTTTGACCATCAAAGGCTTTACGGTTACGACGGCGGCCAACGGCGAAGAAGCCATCGAGGCAGCCAAAAAAGGCGGTTTCGATGTGGCTGTGGTTGATGTGCAGATGCCCGGCACCGATGGCGCCGAGGTGTTGAAACTTCTCAAGCAGAATCATAAGTTCATCGAGATCATCATGCTGACCGGACACGCCACGGTGGACTCGGCGGTGGAATGTACCCGCTTGGGCGCTTTTAAGTATCTGGAAAAACCATACGATTTCGATAAACTGGTCGAAGCCCTCAAGGAAGCTTACCAGGCCCGGATGAACAAGAAGTTCGAACACAACCAGCAGCGCATGGAGATGATTCAAAAGCTCTCCATGGGCCAGTCGCCCTTGGGGCTGCTCAAGGAGTTGGCCCGTCTCGACGACGGTGTGAAATAAACATCGCCCTATCGGTGAATGAATTCGGTATTTCAAGTGAACATGCGCCGTGCGTTTCAGCGTGCATGGCAGGTGTAACCGGCAATGGCAGCCGCCGGCGCCCAGACGCCGGTCGCTGGGCCGGCCTCTGGAACGGCGTTGCATCTGCATGGGATCCGGTACGTATCCTCTTTTTGCTGATCCTGTGGGGTGCCGGCGCGACAGTGACGGCCGCGCTCCCGCTCGCCAGACAGGCGGCAGGGGTGCTTGTGCCGGCCGTTTATCATCGCCTGGCGGTGCCCGATCGGTCCCAGGACGCCTGTCGGTCCGCGAATCCTTCGGCACTGCCGGTGCATGGCGCCTCCAAGCGTTTAAACCATCCCCGGGCTTTCCATCTTGCCGTTGATGCGGATACGTCGGACGGTGATCCGAGTCCGGCCGTTGCGCCTCGTGGGATGGTTGCTGCCCTTTTTAAACCCGGCATGCCATTGCCGTCAGCCGGCCATTGCCGGTGGATGGTAAACGCCCTGTACCTCCTTAATCAAGCCCTGCGCTGTTAGCATCTTCCTTACACAGTCGTTTGCGACCCTTTGCGCGATACCGGTTCCGGACCGATTTCGCGCAAAGGAGAATTCCCCCATGACTGCCTGCACCGGAAACGGTCGCTTTTAAGGAGATGCCGATGCGCACCGAATTGTTTCATGTTTTTCGAAATACCCCGCTGGGCCGGGAAACCCTGATGCAATCCATCTATTTTTGTGGCACCCTGGATGTGGGGCTGACGGTCTACATCCCCAAGACCACGCAGTTTATGATGTACTTCGACCACGATGCCGTTCAGGTCGATCTGGACCGGACCTATTTGCGGGCGCCACAGACGGCCGAGGAACGGGCACGCCAACTGGCCGAGGAAGCGGGTCTCGAGGTGCGCTTCATCGCACCCGTCAACCGCACGGCCAGCACCCTGCCGGACCTGCCGACCCATTTCACCTTCATGTGCTGCCCGCGGGCCATGAGCGATCGGACCTCCAAGATCGGACTGGGCTACATCGGCCCCAAGGTGCGGCGCATCATTCGTTCGGCCACGTTTCCCGTACTCATGAGCTCGCCTGTTTTCAAGCCTTGGACCAGTATTGCCGTTCTCTTCGGCGGATCGGACAGCGCCCTGAATGCCCTGCGGACCGGGATTGAATTTTCCCGGCGCTCAGGCTATCCTCTGGACCTGTTCATTCAGTTGGAACAGGATGCCGCCGTCTATGAGGAGCGGATCAGGGCGGCGGGTCTCGAGAAATCCCTCCAACGCTGCTGCCGTCAGCATTTGCTGTTTGCCGACGGCATGTTCGACCAAAATCTGTATCAACTGCCCCACGATGCGCTGATTCTCTCCGGTGCCTATGGTCATGGATGGGCCCACAGCCTGGTTTTCGGCAGCAAGATGGAGATTGCCCAGAACACCCTGACCAACAGTATGCTGGTCAACGGTCCCCAGGCGACGGCGCACCTGAACTGAGGCTGGCGGACGAATTGATGAGGAGCTCCCATGCAAAAAACAAAACGGCATGGATCGGGCCAATCTTTGGCATCCTGCTGTTCTCCTTGGCCATGGGAGTCTTGCACCATGAATTGGCCGTTCACCGGCTGACGGACATCCTTTATCAGATCAAAGCCATTCCTCCCACCCGGGTGGTCCTGGCCCTGATCCTGACCCTGGCGGGGTATGGGGTCATGACCGTGTACGACCTTCTGGCCCTGCGCTACCTGCACCAGTCGCTGGCCTACGCCAAGATTGCCATGGCGGCGTTTGTCGGCGCGGCTTTCAGCAACACCATCGGGCTTTCCATGCTTGCCGGAGCCTCGGTACGCTACCGGCTCTATTCGGCCTGGGGGCTTTCGGCGCTCGAGATTACCAAACTGGTCTTGTTTTGCACCATTACCCTGTGGTTGGGGTTCCTGACCACCAGTGGTATCGTTTTCGTCGTTCACCCCCTGGCCCTTCCGGCACCGATGCATTTGCCCGGCATTTCCACCCGTCCGATCGGATTCCTGATGGGGTTGGCCGTGGCCGTTTACCTGCTGGCGGGTTGGCGGGTCCAACGACCGCTCAGATTGCGGGACTGGCGGGTCGATTTGCCGGACCGCAAGACCCGCATGCTTCAGGTGGGTGTGGGTGCCGCCGACTGGCTTTTGGCCGGCAGCGTGTTGGTGGCCCTGCTGCCGCCGACACCCGGGGTCTCCGGCATGGTTGTCCTAGTGGCATACATGCTCGCCCAGTTGGCCGGATTGATCAGCCAGGTTCCGGTGGGTTGGGGGTTTTCGAAACGGTCTTCATGTTGCTGATCGGCGGAAGGATCCCCACCGAAACCGTATTGGGCGCCCTGCTTGTTTTCCGGCTGACCTACTACCTTTTGCCCTTGGCGCTTTCCATGATCCTTTTGGCGGGCAATGAAATCGCCCTGCACCGGCCGTCGACGCGCAGGATCGTGGAGAGCTACCGGCGCTGGAGCGCCCCTGTCGTGCCGCCGGTACTGGCCTTGACCACCTTTGTCGCCGGTGCGGTGTTGCTTTTTCGGGGGCCATGCCGACGCTCGAACCGCGGCTGTTCTGGCTAAGGTCGGTGCTGCCGCTGCCGTTTTTGGAGCTGGCCCATTTTGTCGGCAGCACCATCGGTATGATGCTGCTGCTGCTGGCCCGCGGTCTCCAGCGCCGGCTCAACGGCGCCTACTGGGCCAGCCTGACATTGCTGGCCCTGGGGTTGACGGCGTCGCTGTTCAAGGGGCTGGACGTCGAGGAAGCCTTTCTGATGGCCGTGCTGCTGGTGGCCCTGTGGTTCAGCCGGCGTTTTTTTATCGCCGCAGTTCGCTGTTGGACCAGCGCTTCACCCCCGCCTGGATGGCCGCCATTGCCATGGTGGCCATCAGCGCACTTTGGCTGGGCTTTTTCTCCTACAAGCATGTGGCTTACAGCGGCGATTTGTGGTGGCAGTTCGCTTTTAACGCTCACGCGCCCCGTTTTCTGCGTGCCTCGGCCGGTGCAGCGGCGGTATTGCTCTGTTTTTCCATTGCCCGGCTGCTGCGACCGGCCGTCCACCGACCGGCCCAGACCAGCGATGCGGAACGGCAGCAGGTGACCGGGATCGTCGAACGCTCGCCCGTGCCGGCCGCCAACTTGGCCTTTTTGGCGGATAAATCCTTTCTCCTGTCGCCGCACCAGGAGGCCTTCATCATGTATGCGGTTCAGGGGCGGAGCTGGATTGCCATGGGGGATCCGGTGGGGCCGGAAACGGCCTGGTCCGAACTGATCTGGCGGTTTCGGGAACAATCGGACGATTTCGGTGGCTGGGCCCTGTTTTATCAGGTGGCCCCGACCGGGCTGCCCTATTACCTGGATTTGGGCCTCACCCTGACCAAACTGGGCGAGACGGCCCGGGTTTCCCTCGACGGGTTTTCCCTGGCCGGCAGCCATCGCAAGGGCCTGCGCAGCACCCGGAACAAACTGGAGAAGGCGGGCTACCGATTGGAAATTCTTTCACCCGAAGAGGCCGTGGCGCGCATGGATGCGCTCAGACGCATCTCGGACAGTTGGCTGGCTGATAAAAACAGCCGGGAAAAGGGCTTTTCCCTGGGCCGTTTCGACGAAGGCTACCTGAGGCGGTTCGACATGGCCGTGATCACCAAGGACGACACCGTCGTGGCCTTCGCCAATCTCTGGAAAGGGGCCGACAAAACGGAACTTTCCATCGACTTGATGCGGCATGACCCGGCCACGGCGCCAACGGGGTAATGGACTTTCTTTTCATCCAGCTCATGCAATGGGCCAAGGATCAGGGCTATGCGTGGTTCGACCTGGGCATGGCACCCCTCAGCGGCCTGGCCGACCACTCCCTGGCGCCCTTGTGGAGTCGACTGGGCACATTTCTGGCGCACCGCGGCGGTCACTTCTACAATTTCGAAGGGCTCCGGCAGTACAAGGACAAGTTCGGGCCTGTGTGGGAGCCGCGCTACCTGGCTTCCCCCGGCGGCTTGGCCCTGCCGTTGATCCTGACCCACCTGGTGCAACTGATTTCCGGTGGGGGCAAGGGGGGCGCGGACCGGTAGGGAACAACGCCTTCTTACGCCTTCATCTGCTTCGAAATCATCATGAACGTCCGGTCTTGAGCTGACGATAGCGCCGAATGAGCGCATTGGTGGAACTGTCGTGGGTCAGGGCCGGATCCTCCACGCTTTGCAGCTCGGGGGTGGTCCGTTGGGCCAGGACCTTGCCCAGTTCCACGCCCCACTGATCGAAGGGATTGATGTCCCAGATGGCGCCCTGGGTGAACACGCTGTGCTCGTAGAGCGCCACCAGCATTCCCAGGGTCTCCGGCGTCAGGCGTTCGACCAGGAGGGTGTTGCTGGGGCGGTTGCCCTCGAAGACCCGGTGCGGCGCGAGCCAGTCCGGCGTACCCTCGGTTTTGACGTCCTCCAGGGGCTTGCCGAAAGCCAGGGCCTCGCTTTGGGCAAAAAGGTTGGCCATCAGAAGATCGTGGTGCTGGCCCTGTGGGTTCAAGCTCTGGCAGAACCCGATGAAGTCGCAAGGGACCAACCGGGTTCCCTGGTGGATCAGCTGGTAGAACGAATGCTGGCCGTTGGTGCCGGGTTCGCCCCAATAGACCGGGGCGGTCTGGTAGCCGATGCGTTTGCCGTCCAGGGTGACGCCCTTGCCATTGCTTTCCATGGTCAGTTGCTGGAGGTAGGCCGGAAAGCGGTTGAGATACTGGTCGTAGGGCAGCACCGCCACCGTGGGCGCCTCCAGGAAATTGGTGTTCCAGATGGTCAGAAGCCCCATGAGTACGGGCAGGTTTTCGGAAAAGGGCGCCCTGCGGAAATGCACGTCCATTTGATGAAAGCCGGCCAGCATCTCCCGGAAGCCCTCGGGCCCGATGGCCAGCATGGTGGACAGGCCGATGGCCGAGTCCATGGAGTAGCGCCCGCCCACCCAGTCCCAGAAGCCGAACATGTTGGCCGTGTCGATGCCGAAGCGGGAGACGCCCTCGGCGTTGGTGGAAACGGCCACGAAGTGCCGGGCCACGGCGGCCTCATCACCCAGTTTGGCAATGCACCACGCCCGGGCGGAATGGGCGTTGGTCAGGGTCTCCAGGGTCGTGAAGGTCTTGGAGCAGATGATGAAGAGCGTTTCGGCCGGGTCCAGGTCGAGGGTCGTCTCGGCAAAGTCGGTACCGTCGATGTTGGAGACGAAGCGCACCGTCAGGTCGCGTCGGCTGTAGTGGCGCAGGGCTTCGTAGGCCATGACCGGCCCCAGGTCGGAGCCGCCGATGCCGATGTTGACGATATTGCGGATCGGCAGGCCGGTGAACCCCTTCCAGCGGCCGTCACGCACCCTTTCGGCGAAGGCGGCCATGCGATTCAGCACCGCGTGCACCTCGGGCACCACGTCGGTGCCATCAACCATGATCCGTTCACCTTGAGGCGCCCTTAGGGCCGTATGCAGCACGGCGCGCTTTTCGGTCACATTGATCGTCTCGCCGCCAAACATGGCCTCGATGCGTTGGCGCAGTTCGCATTCATCGGCCAGTTGAATCAACAACCGCAGGGTTTCGTCGGTGATGCGGTTTTTGGCGTAGTTCAGGTAGATGCCGGCGGCCTCGGCGCACAGACGCTCGCCGCGATGGGGGTCTTCGGCGAAAAGCTGCCGCAGGTGCAGATTGCGGATCGCGGTGTAATGCGCCGACAACGCCTTCCAAGCCGGGCGATCGGTCAACGACTGCCGTTGTTTCAAAGGATTCTCGTTCATTCTGTTCTCTCCTTCATGAGACGGCCAGGCCATGCCCTGGCGGCCAGATCATCAATCAGATCATCAATCAGATCATCAGGCGGACGCCGACCTCGATCACCTGGTCGGCCGGCACCTTGAAAAACGAGGTCGCGTCGGTCGCATTGCGCGACATGAACATGAACAGGTTCCCGCGCCAGCGGGCCATGCCGGGGGGGTGGCCCATGACCAGATTCTCGCGGCCGATGTAAAAACTCGCCGTTTGCGGATTCAGATCCAGGCCCTGTCCACGGGCCAGGGTGAACACATGATCCAGGCTGGGATCTTCCATAAAACCGTAGCGCGCGATAATGCGATGGAATCCCCCGCCTAGTTTCTCGGTCTGAATTTTCTCCAGGTTGGGAACCCGGGGAACATCTTCAACCCTGAAGTGCAGCAGCACCGTGCGGCTGTGCACCACCTGGTTGTGCCTGACATTCTTGGCCAGGGCTACGGGCACGACGCTCCGGCTTCCCGTCAGGAAGATGGCGTCGCCCTCGATGCGATGCGGCGGATGGCTGCTCAGATCGACGATGAAGCGATGCACCGGCAATGCGGCCGATTGGAGACGCGCGGCCAGGATTCGGCGCCCCTCGGCCCAGGTGCGCATGAGGGTGAAGAAAGCGGCGCCGATGACCAGCGGAAACCAGGCGCCATGCAGGATCTTGCTCAGATTGGCCATGAAGAACGGCACGTCGACGAGCAAAAAGAGACCTGCCAGGGGGGCCGCCCAGGCCAGCGGCCAGTTCCAGCGATGGCGGGCCACCACAAAGAACAGCAGGGTGGTGATGATCATCGTGGAAGTTACCGCCACGCCATAGGCGGCGGCTAACCTGCTGGAGGTCTGAAAGCCTGCCACCAGGACGATGGTGCAGAGCATGAGCATCCAGTTGACCGGGGCGATATAGATTTGGCCGATCTGCCTTGCCGACGTATGGCGGATGGTCAGGCGGGGCAGGTAGCCGAGCTGGATCGCCTGGCGGGTCATGGAAAAGGCGCCGCTGATGACTGCCTGGGATGCGATGATCGTCGCCAGCGTGGCCAGGATGACGGTGGGAACCGTGCCCCATGACGGTACCATGGCGTAAAAGGGATGGGAAGACGCCTCGGGTTGGCGTAAGAGCAACGCGCCCTGACCGAAATAGTTGAGCACCAACGCCGGCATGACAATGGCGAACCAGGTGAGCCGGATGGGCCGGGTGCCGAAGTGGCCCATGTCCGCATAGAGCGCCTCGGTCCCCGTGACCACCAGAAAAACCGCGCCCAGGACCACGAAACCGTGCAGTTTGTTGACGAGCAGGAACCGCAGCGCGTACCAGGGGAGCATGGCCGCCAGCACCTGCGGGTTGCGGGCTACCTGAACCGCACCGGTAACCGCCAGAAAGAGGAGCCAGACCAGGATCACCGGGCCGAAAAGACCGCCCACATGGGCCGTGCCATGGCGTTGGATCAGAAACAGACCGATGAGAATGACAATGGTGATCGGGAGCACGTAGGGGGTGAACACGGGCGTGATGATGCCGATTCCCTCCACGGCGCTCAAGACGGAGATGGCCGGGGTGATCATGCCGTCCCCGTAGAGCAGACAGGCCGCGAAAAGTCCCAGGCCGACAACGGCCAGGGCGGATTTTTTGGCAGTCTTTTCGCTGTGGCCGCGGATCAGGGCGGTCAAGGCGATGACGCCGCCTTCTCCACGGTTGTCGGCCCGGAAGACGAATACCAGGTATTTTACCCCGACAATCATGACCAGGGACCAGAACATCAGTGAAAGAACCCCCATCACATTGACCGGGGTCACCGGAATTCCGTATTCCCCGTGAAAGCATTCCCGGATGGCGTATATCGGGCTGGTGGCGATATCGCCGAACACCACCCCCAGGGCGGCCAGGGAAAGCTGCAGCAGACGGCCGTCGATCCCTGCCGGGAGGGTTTCAGAAGCTTTCTTCGCGTTTGTCGGTTCGGTCATTTCTCCGCCTATATGCGACGATGGGGTTGGGATTGTCAACTGCGGATTCGGGTGCTGAGAGGGCCTGGCCGGCCATGGGCACGGCGAATCTTCGCGCCCCCGCACCTGTATTGTGTTGACCGGCATTTGTGGTATATAGGGAGCAACATCCGGGCGAGGCGACCGCCTATTTTGTGCCGTATCACGCTGGGGCAGACCTCGCCGGCACACAAAGGAGGAACCACCTATGAAACGGTCGAACGCTTTACGATTTGTCGCCTTACTGGTGATCAGCGTTGCGAGCATGGCTTTCGTCGGATGCTATACGCCCATGGGGGCGACCGGATTATACCGCCTCGGGGGGCGCTGGCCGGTGCCGCCACGGGCGCGGTGATCGGCAGCATGGGTCATCGTTCGGGGCCTGGTGCCTCGTGGGCGGTGCCGTCGGTGCCCTCGTGGGCGGGATCATCG
>NZ_BBCC01000038.1 GCF_001311845.1 Desulfosarcina cetonica JCM 12296
TTCGCATTTTTAACAATTTCATCTGACGGCCGTTTTCTTTTCGAACTTCTCAAACCCTGGCGAGAAAGCAAACTATGCACCATATATCTATTAAATGTATTCCGGCGCTTGGCCGGTCGCCACCCTTCTTCATTCAATATATGCACAATCGCTTTAGCACTCTTTTTTTGGCCGTTCAAATCCGCAACTCGCTTTAGCAAATCAGGATAGTAGCTCAACTGCTCTAACCGGGCAACGGGTCGAATTAAAGATGCTTGGGTCTTATGGCCGCCGGCCCAATGGTATTCTACCGAAACTTTTTCTGTTTCTCCCTGAACCGTTACAACAATACGATCAATTAACTGACGGACTATCATTTGTCGCTCTGCAGGAGTCGTACTGTCTGCATTCCATATTTTGGGTATATCAACTGCTAACTGTCGTATTGCTTCGCGCTCTTCTTTTGACAAAGGAGAGGCCTGTTGTGATAAAAATCGCTCATATTCCATTTTTAATTCTTCTTCTGCAACAAGGGCCTCTTCCCACTGCTTTTCTAACGAACGAGCAACCAACCTGTTTTCCGGTTCAACAACGTTGTATTGACGAAATGCTCTTTCTACTGCATAGCGCGCTCGTTCTAATTTTTTCTCCCAATGAGCTCTCATTTGACTGCGTTCAGACTCAATATCTTCTGCAACCTTGAGACTAATCTCCAAGCCGCCGGTTCAAGTGATTGAAATACAAGAATCGTCGTTAGTTCATCCAAAGGCTCTCCTACCAAAGATTGGCAAAGCGGCTCTCCATAATCAACCATCAAACGGCTGCAATTGTACCGTAATCCGTTTCCGTTATTACTATATTGAGTGGACATTCTCATTCCACATCGGCCACAAATAAGCAGCCCGGATAACAAAGAAGGTCCATTTCGCGGAGCACCAGTTCCCTGGATGGTATTGGATTCCAACTGGCATCTATTTTTCTCAAACTGATCCCAAGTAATATAAGAAGGAAGGTGATCTTTTAATAACACCTCCCACTGACCAAACATAGCTACTGCTCGGCCTGTTGAAGGCCTCTCGGGCTTTTTCTTTTTGGTAACCGTCGGCCGACGCCCGTAGACGTAAGCTCCGGCATAAATTGGATTGTGCAATATGTTACTCAACGTCGGACGATTGGGTCTGACCCACTTAAGTTCACCTTTAGCCGGTCCAGATCTTACTCGGTTCGGCATCTGGATGCCATTGCGGACAAAATGCTGTAAAACAGCGTTTAAGGTTCCGTACCGTTTAAACAGATTGAAAACCATCTCGATGGTGTCTTGGGCTTGCTCGTCCGGATCTTTTATCACTTCTCCCGACGGACGCCGGATATATCCCATGGTACTTGCATACCAAGTTCACCACGTCGTGCTTTGGCGCGTTTACCTTCCAGCATTCGTCGTTTTAGTATGTGCAATTCTGCTTCCGACATGGTGCCTTTTAATCCCAATAACAAGCGGTCGTTATAGTCGGATGGATCGTATATGCCATCAAGATCGCCAATCAGTGTTCCAAAAAGGGCACATATCTCAAGCAACTGGTGCCAGTCTCGATTGGAACGGGCTAACCGAGACATCTCTATCCCAAGAACAATCCCTACATGGTCTAAACCAACTTCGGCAACTAAACGTTGAAACCCCGGTCGACCAACTGTGGTTGTTGCCGACCGGCCAAGATCTTCATCGATGACAATCACTCGTTGAGACGGCCAACCCAATTGAGTCGCTCGAGATACAAGACCGTACTGGAGCCGCGTGGATTCCTGATGTCGTTCGACTTGCTGCATGGTTGACTGACGAACATAAATTAGAGCAAGACGATCTATGTGATTTCCCAGTATTTTCCCATTGTGGAAGGGGGCCGTCAATATCGATTCTTGACAAATTCCGGTCATTTGAGGACCTCCCTACTGTTTGCGTTTGCATTTGACGTTTCAGTAGTCGTCCTACTAATGCGATTATCCGTTCCTGTCGCTCCTCTGGGATAATCGTCCACTCCACCGGAGTTACTTGAATCTCTAAGCTCATGTAGCCTCCTGACCAACGCAACCAGCGACAATAGTGCGTTTCTGCTAACGATAGGAGATTCAAAGGAATCTGTCAATTTGAGATTTTTAGATGTATTTACTATGGTGCATTGAGCTGTTTTTCAAGGCCCTCAAGCAGAATCTGAAAGTGAAGACCTTTGTCGGGACCACCGAGAATGCATTATTCATCCAGATTTGGACAGCATTGATCGCCATGCTGCTGATCAAGTATCTCAGCTTCAAAGCCAAGTTCGGCTGGTCGCTGTCCAACCTGGAGGCCTTTCTCCGCTGGAATCTGTTTACTTACCGGGATTTATGGGACTGGATCGATCATCCCTTCGATGTTCTCCCCATACGCCCGAGTCTGTCCAAAATCTACTTCCCTTCAAAGGTCTTGGACAGCATCAATTGAAAATGGGGACCTGATTCTGAATTTGAAGGTTTTCAAATGCTAAACGGTTGTATTCCCAAAGAGCGATTTTGAATTTCCGATTATTTTGGACAGCAGTGGATAAGTTCAAAGATTTATTTTGTTGCCTATTCAATTGAACCAGTGTGTGACCGCCGATTTAATCCCCCACCTTCTATATCTTGGAAAAAATGTTCGACATCCTGATGCCCGATACGACAGCACCGAAAATGGCAGGCATACAAATTCCTTCATTGGCCGGCAAAAAGGCTTGACAACGATTCGATCCTTTAATAATTACACCTATAGGTGGCACTATTAAGTAACTTTAATTGGTTCAATAATTTCCGGCGTATAAATTGATGCGCTTCTACGTGGGTTCGCCCAGACATGAACGCTACTTTCCCGCGGTATTCAAACAGCATGACTGATACGATGCATAACAACTGAAACCGCCGCGGTCATAAAAGAGTATGCCATCAGGTGTTCTGCGGCCAAAGTATACAGTAGTGAGTGCCTTGACTTCTGTGTGGATGAATGGGTTCAGATTCTGGATGGCGCCGGTTACACCACCGAATACCCGGCAGAACGCGCCTACCGAAACTCCCGGATCAACCGAATCGTTGAAGGCACCAACGAAATCAATCGTCTTCTGGTTGCTCGGACCCTGATTCAAAGAGCCAATCAGGGAAGACTTGACCAATCAGGGAAGACTTGAACTGATGGAAGCGGCCACCCACGTGACCCGGGCGGTAGAAAATGTTGACCTTGCACCAGAGGCCCACACATACGGTCCGCTTTCTCATGAGGCCCATGTGCTTGTCACATGTAAAAAACAGATTGCTGAAAAAGTACTCAAGACAAAAAAATACTTCTTTTAGGAGATGAAAAAATGACCATCAAACACGTTGGAGTCGTGGGTTGCGGTGCGATGGGATCAGGAATCGTGCAAGTGATCCTTCAAGGCGGCTATCATGTCATCGTGCAGGAATCCAGCGAGCAGTTTCTCGAGCAAGGCCTTGCTCGGGTTGAAAAAGGCGTTGCCAAGCTTTCCGCAAAAGGATCCATTTCCGAAGAGGAATCTCGGAATATGCTCGCCAGCCTGTCTGGCACCCTGAATACGGCGGACTTGAAGGATTGCGATCTGATCATCGAGGCTGTCTTCGAGGAGATCGAAATTAAAAAAGAATTGTTTAATACCCTGGACGGCATCTGCAAACCCGAAACCATCTTTGCCAGCAACACATCCTCCCTGTCGATTACCGAGATGTCGGCGGCGACCCAAAGAACACAACGCTTCGTGGGCCTGCATTTTTTCAATCCCGTGCCACTGATGCCGCTGGTCGAGGTCGTCAAGACCCTTTCGACTGAACCGGATGTTATTCAGGATGCATTGAGCTTCGCCAAATCCATCGGGAAGGTACCCGTCCTCGCCAAGGATCAGGCCGGATTCATTGTCAATTTGCTGCTGACCCCTTTCATGCTCAATGCCATGCATGCCGCGGCCAATGGTGTGGCCAGCGTCGGTGACATCGACAAGGCCATGAAGCTGGGTTGCAACCATCCCATGGGGCCGTTGATGCTTGCGGATTTTATCGGTCTGGATGTTATTTACAACGCCTGCCAGGTCATGTTCGAGGAATATTGCGATGCGCGATACGCGCCGCCCCCGATCTTGAGAAAAATGGTACTGGTCGGCAACCGGGGACTCAAATCCAGTCGGGGGTTCTATGATTGGTCCGATCCCAAGAAACCCGTACCCTGGATGGCCGAGGGTCAATTCTAATCCCTGTGGAGGATAATATGGAGAAAGAGGTCTTTATTGTCGGGGCCACCCGAACACCCGTCGGTGAATTTGGTGGTGCGTTGAAAACCATGTCGGCAACCGAGCTGGCCATGACCGTGATGACGGCGGCGATCGATCGCGCCGGCATTGAAAAAGAACAATTAGAGCTGGTGACCATGGGAAATTGCATGGATCCCATAGCCAGCAATGTGGCCCGCATCGCCTCGGTTAAATCGGGGATTCCATCCGAAACACCGGCCATCAGCGTGTCGTGCACCTGTGGATCGGGAATGCAGGCGATTATCAACGGATTCCTGGCCATTCGCAACCGGGATGCCCAAGTCGCTTTGGCCGGCGGGGTCGAGAGCATGAGCAATGCGCCCTACATCCTGCCGGCGGGTCGATGGGGACAACGACTGCAACATGCCCAACTCGTGGATTTGATATGGAAGCAAATGCAGGAATACCCGATCGGGGTTGGCATGGGGCTGACCGCGGAAAATTTGGCCGAGCGGGACAACATTACCCGGGAAGCCCAGGACGAATTGGCCCTGACCAGTCAGACTCGGGCCTTGAACGCCATCGACACGGGCCGCTTCAAGGACGAAATCACACCGGTTGAGATTCCCGTGCGGGGGCGTGAACCCAAGATCGTCGACACCGATGAGCATCCCCGGCGCGGCTTGAGCATGGAAAAACTGGCCGGGTTGCCAGCGGTTTTCAAAAAAGGTGGTACCGTGACCGCGGCGAATTCCTCGGGAATCAACGATGGTGCCGCGGCAGTAATTCTCATGGACGGTGACAAGGTAAAAGAAACCGGTGCTAAACCGTTAGCCAGGATTATCGGCTACGCAGTCGCCGGTGTCGACCCGAACATCATGGGTATCGGCCCAGTTCCGGCGACCCGCATGCTTCTGAAGAAAACCGGCCTGTCCATGGCCGACATCGACCTGATCGAACTGAACGAAGCTTTTGCCGCCCAATATTTGAGCTGTGAAAAGGGGCTGGAACTCAATCGGGAGATCACCAATGTGAACGGCAGCGGCATTGCATTGGGTCACCCGGTGGGATGCACGGGATGCCGCCTGGTCGTCAGCTTGGTCTACGAGATGCAGAAAAGGGATGTGAAAAAAGGGCTCGCCACGCTCTGCGCGGGCGGCGGCCATGGATTTGCCATCATGATTGAACGGCTATAGACTTCAAGGAAATGTTTTTGGGCTGCGTTATCGGTTGTCGCGGTATTATTATACAGCTTCCTCCCTCTGGCCTTGCCACAAACATTTTCTTAAACCCTATATATCAGAGTGCTCAACCGTCGTTATTGCGGACCCCGCCTCTATCCAAACGCTCGATGAAAATCATCGACCCAATTTTTTTGGAATGGATAAGTTTTTCTATTGACAACTGTTCAACCATATCAGGAGCGAAAGTAATGGAAAACCCAACCACACGAGTTGAAATTTGCGGTGCGATCGGGAAACTGATTTTCAATCGCCCCGAAGTCCTCAATGCCTATAATCGTTCGGTTTCGGAAACATTGACGGCAGGTCTTGAAACATTGATCGGCACGGATGAAGTACGGGTTATCGTTATCACGGGTGCCGGAAACGCGTTCATGGCCGGTGCGGACATCAACATGCTCAATGATTGGAATCAGAAGGGGGATAGGGCGCATATCCGGTCATCACTTGAAGCCACGTTCAATCCCACCATGTTGGAGGACTGCCCGAAACCGACGATTGCCGCGGTCAATGGCTTGGCTTTTGGCATTGGGTGCGAGGTCGCCATGGGCTGCGATTACCGGATTGCTTCCCAGGACGCCAAATTCGCCCTTCCCGAAATCAAGCTGGGAATCATTCCCGGTGGCGGCGGAAGTCAACGTCTGCTGCGACTGGTGGGTGCCACCAAGGCGCTGGAAATGATCAGTACAGGCGATCCCATTGATGCGGCCGAAGCGCTGCGCATCGGTTTGGTAAACCAGGTGGTTGCACCGGACAAATTATGGGATGCGATCGACGCGTTCGCTTCCCGCTTGACCAGTAAAAGCGCTTTAGCCCTGAAAATAGCCAAACAATTGGTCTATCAGGGCGGCAATCGTTCCTTATATCAAGGGATCGACTATGAACGTGACTGCTTTTGTGAAATCCTGCTCAGTGAAGATGCTGCAGAAGGCACCCGCGCTTTCATTGAAAAACGCAAGCCGGTATTCAAGGACAGATGATCAAACAGGTCGGTACGGATATCACCGACCTGTTCATGCGTTTATCATTACACGCTAATCGAACCAAACTAATATAGGGGAGGATGATCATGAAAGACAAGAAAATTGCAGTGGTGGGTATTGGTGCAACGGGATCGGTCCTGGCTGCCGCGCTCCTCCAAAAACGTCCGGATACCATACTCGTTGATCCCGCCCCCGGAATGAAAAACAAACTTCTCGAAAATGGACTCAACATCACGGGAGAAATTTCTTATCCATCCGTACCGGTAACCCATTTTTGTAGCAAGATATCGGAAATGGAAGAAGATGCTCCGGATATCGTATTCATCGCAACGAAAACATTTTATCTGCCATCCGTGCTAGAAGATTTGAAATCGATTGCCAAACCGGGAATAAAAATCATCAGCACCCACAACGGCCTGGGGACTGAAGACATGATCGCTAAAACGTTTGGGGCTGGCGCGGCTTTCCGGATGAGCCTTAATTTCGGTGTGGCATTGAAGAAACCGGGAGAGGTGGAGGCCGCATTTTTTAATCGCCCCAATCACCTTGGATGTTTGGATAAGACAAACACGGAAATCGGCAAACGAATTGCCGAACTACTGACCCGTGCAGGGCTGGATACCGAACTGGTTGATGACATAAAGCTCTACGTATGGAAAAAAATGATTTTGAAATGCACCATGGCATCGATCTGCGCGGTAACCGACAAAAGTATTAAAGATGCCCTCGCATCCAAGCCGGCAAGAGAAATTGCGAGGTTTGCTTTCGGGAAGCGCTTGCCGTGGCAAAAGCGCAGGGATATGATCTTGGTGAAAAATATCTTACCGACGCATTCGCATATCTGGAAAAGGTGGGCATCCACAAGGATTCAATGTGCGGTGATCTGGAAAGAAACAATCCCACCGAAATCGATTTTCTGGGCGGCAAGGTTGTTAAATATGCTCGTGAATTAGGAGTTTCCGTGCCTTACTATACCGTAATGACAAATCTGGTGAAGGAACTGGACAAGGCTTATTCCGCCAAATGATATTGAAAGGCGATCCCTTTTTGCGCGGTAACGATCAAAACCCAATACAAACAAGAGAAAATCATGCCTGTGGAGAAAAAGAAGGTATTGAAAAGGCTCGATTCAGCAAAGGACCTGTCACGGTTCATGGCCGAATACTACCATGCGCTGGATGAAGCGGATCGTTCCGGAGAGCAGAAGATCGCCTGGTGCACGAGTGTGGGGCCGGCAGAACTGCTGCGTGGCATGGGCTATCAAATCTATTTTCCCGAAACCCACTCGGCCATGTTGGGGACTACGCGCATGGCCACCGACCTGATCCCCACGACCACCGCCATGGGCTATTCACCAGAGATCTGCTCGTACTTGACGGCCGACATCGGGGCCTTTGTCAAGGGCGTCACTCCTCTGGCCACGGCGTTCAAGGGAATCAGCCAAGTGCCCAAGCCGGACATTCTGGTCTACAACACCAACCAGTGCCGGGATGTCCAGGATTGGTTCAGGTGGTATGGCGTTCACTTCAACGTCCCGGTGATCGGTATCCAATCCCATCGGTCGGTGGGCGACATCACCGATGCCCACATCGCTTCCATTGCCACGCAAATCCAAGACCTGGTGGAGCCCTTGGAAACGGTGGCTGGCCGCAAGCTCGACATGGATGTTTTCAAACATGCCGTGGCCTTGTCCCGGCAGTGCTCGGACCTGTGGGAAAAATGCCTGGCCACCGCTTCGGCCCTACCCGCACCCCTGACCTTTTTCGACGGCACGACCCTCATGGGGCCGGCGGTGGTGGGACGCGGCACGCAAAAAGCCGTGGATGTCTACCGCCTGCTTCTGGAAGAACTGGAATCGCGTGTGGCGGCCGGCGAGGGCGCCCTCGTCGATGAGGAGAAACACCGTATATACTGGGATGGCATGCCGGTGTGGGGCCGCCTGGGCATGCATTCCACGATGTTTGCCGAACTCGGTGCCAATGTGGTCGCCTCCACCTACTGCAGCAGCTGGATTTTCTCGGCCCTGGATGCGTCGGATCCGTTCCGAAGCATGGCCCGGGCCTATACCGAGCTGTTCATCACCCGCGACGATGCTTACAAGGAAAACTACATCCAAAATAAACTCGAATGTTTCGGCTGTGACGGCATTATCTACCACAATGCCCGCACCTGTCCCAACAATACCAATTGTCTGTACGGCCTTCCGCAACGCATGTCCAAGAAAAACGGCATTCCCTTCTTGATCATCGACGGTGATTTGAACGACTTGCGGTGTTTGTCCGATGAACAGACACGGACCAATATCGAAGCCTTTATCGAACAACTGGAAGAAACGAAATAAGGAGGTGAACCGTGGCGCATTGGATGAATCTGGGCCAACAGTTCAAGGTCAATGCGAGGAGATACGCCCGCAAGCTGGCCTTGAAGGACCAAAGGCGCAGCTATACATATGCCGAAGCCAACCAGCGGGTCAACCAGCTGGCCCACGGTCTCAAGGGACTGGGCCTTTCCAGAGGCGATAAAATCGCCGTATTCATGGATAACTGTATCGAAATCATTGAGCTTTACCTGGCCACGGCCAAGACCGGCATCATTATTGTGCCGATCAATTTCCGGCTGGTGGGCCCCGAGGTGGAATACATCGTCAACAATGCCGATGCCAAGGCCATGGTGGTGCAGGACCAGCTCACCGACGTTATTGATCCGATCAAGTCGCGTCTTTCCAATATCCCCGCAAACCATTACGTGGCGGTGGGAAGTGAAGTACAAGGCTACATGGCGTACGAGAAATTCATCGCCGGCAATATGGACGATGAACCTGACGATACGGTAGCTCCCAGTGACACGTGGATCTTGATGTATACATCCGGTACAACAGGCAAGCCCAAGGGGGTGATCCGCTCCCACGAATCCCACATCTCCTTTTACCTGATCAACGGTTTGGACATGGGATTCAACAATAGTGACTACTGCATGAACGTCATGCCCTTGTGCCACATTAATTCGACGTTCTACACGTTTTTGTTTCTTTATCTCGGGGGCTCGGTCTATGTCCATCCGGCCCTGGCGTTTCGGGCGCCGGAGGTGCTGCGCATCGTCGAAGCGGAGCGGATCACCTTCATCTCCCTGATTCCGACCCACTATAACCTGATCTTGAATGTGGATGAGGAAAACCGGCGTCGCGACGTCGGCTCCATCCGCAAACTGCTCTGCTCGTCGGCACCGGTGCGGCGCAAGATGAAACGGGAAATTATGGACTTTTTCCCCAATGCCGAACTCTATGAAGGGTATGGTTCCACCGAAGCCGGATCGGTCACCGTGCTTCAACCCGAGGACCAAATGGTCAAAACCGGTTCCATCGGGCGGGAGCTGCTTGGCACCGATTTTATCAAAATTCTGGACAAACAGGGCAAGGAGGTGCCCGCCGGTGAGGTGGGCGAGATTTATTCATGCGGCCCCACACTGTTTGACGAATACTACAAGCTGCCGGAAAAAACCGCCGCATCCTTCAAGGACGGTTGGTTCTCCGCCGGTGATATGGGCATGCGGGATGAAGACGGTTACTATTATATCGTCGACCGCAAGGACAACATGATCATTACCGGCGGGGAAAACGTCTATCCCAGTGAGGTGGAGGAGGCGATCGGCAGCCATGAATGCGTGTTCGACTGCGCCTGCATCGGCCTGCCCGACGAAAAGTGGGGCGAGAAGATCGTGGCCGTGGTGACCCTCAAGGAAGGCGTCGACGAGAACAGTGTTAACGCGGCGGATATTCAATCCTGCTGTCAAGAAAAACTAGCCGGTTACAAGCGTCCCAAGGAGATCATTTTTATCAAAGGCAATGAAATGCCCCGCACGACCACCGGTAAGATCCTGCACCGGAAATTAAAAGACAGATACACGAACTAGAAGTAACGGCCAATGCGCCCGCAACCCATTGACTGGAGAATTTATAGATGAACAAGCATATCCTATCAGGCAACGAAGCGGTGGCCCTAGGCGCGTACCAAGCCGGTGTAAAGGTCGCCAGTGCCTACCCGGGAACTCCGAGCACGGAGATCCTGCAGAATTTTGCGACCTATGACGGCGTATATGCCGAGTGGGCGCCCAATGAGAAAGTGGCCCTGGAAGTGGCGATCGGGTCGGCCATGACCGGTGTCCGCACGCTATTCACCACCAAACATGTGGGGCTGAACGTGGCTGCAGACCCCTTGATGACCCTGGCCTACACCGGTATTACCGGAGGTCTGTTAATCGTGTGCGCCGATGATCCGGGCATGCATAGCAGCCAGAACGAGCAGGACAACCGGTATTATGCACGCTTCGCCAAAATTCCCATGTTGGAGCCCAGCGACAGCCAGGAGGCCAAGGCCATGGTGCGGAAGGGCTGCGCTTGTCCGAATCCTACGACACGCCGACCCTTTTGCGCATGACGACCCGAGTCTGCCATTCAAAAGCGATCGTTGATACGGATGTGGAAAATCAGGCCCCGATCCCCAAGGCCGAGGGATTCAAACGGGACCTGAAAAAATTCGTCATGATCCCGGCCTTTGGCAAACTGCGGCATCCCCTGGTGCTCGAACGAGAAGAAAAGCTTACGGCCGTATCCGAGAAAAGCCCCTTCAACCGCATGGAAATGAACGACACGCGGGTCGGGATCATCACCAGCGGCATCGCCTACCAATATGTCAAGGAGATCCTGCCCGAAGCGTCGGTGCTCAAACTGGGGATGACATTTCCGTTGCCCGCCACCCTGATTCGGGAATTCGCCGCCAAGGTGGACAGGTTGCTCGTGGTGGAAGAGCTTGAGCCTTATATCGAGGATGAGATCCGTATCATGGGGCTCGCTGTCGAGGGCAAGGCCTTGTTCTCCAAACTGGACGAACTCTCTCCGGACACCGTGGCCGCCGGTTTTGCCAAAGCCGGCATGCTGCCGTTTGATCTGCCGGCAGCCCGGGAAAAGGCGCCGGGCAGCGAAATGCCTCGTCCGCCGCTACTTTGCGCCGGCTGCCCGCATCGGGGGCTGTTCTACGCCCTGAATAAAATGAAGGCCCTCGTCCACAGCGATATCGGCTGCTATACCTTAAGTGTGCTGCCACCATTGCAGAGCATCGACACCACCCTTTGCATGGGCGCCAGCATCAGCATGGCCCACGGTACGGCCAAAGCCGTGGCCCAGGCCGGCATCGAGGACAAGCGGCCGGTGTTTGCCACCATCGGCGATTCCACATTCTTTCACTCGGGCATCACCAGTCTTTTGGATGTGATCTACAACAAGGGTAACGTGAACGTGATCATCATGGACAACCGCATCACGGCCATGACCGGCGGGCAACAGAATCCCGGCACGGGCAAGACCCTGCAGATGGAAGATACCAATGCCGTGGACATCATTTCCCTGGTCAAAGCCATGGGCTGCACGCGGGTCAGGGAAATCGATCCCTTTGACCTTGAGGGAACCCTGGCGGCGCTCAAGGAAGAAGTTGATTACGACGGACCCAGCGTGTTGGTCACCAAGCGCCCCTGCATCCAGCTTTTCCGTCAAGACCCCCAAGCCGTACGCGTGGTGGACGAGGCGGCCTGCATCGGCTGCAAGATGTGCCTGAAACTGGGTTGCCCGTCCATTTCCCAGGGCGGGATCATCCCGGATGAAGAGGGCAAGAAGGAGCGTCACTACGCGCGCATCGACGCCGCTACCTGTTACGGCTGCTCCCTTTGCGAACAGGTTTGCAAACAAAACGCCATTTCCGTGGTGGCCGGCTAATCACCGGGAGACAGGAGACGAACAATGAAGCGTGAGAATACAAAGACGACCAACGTGTTGGTGGTGGGCACCGGCGGCCAGGGGGTGATCACGGCCAGCGAAATTCTCTCGGACGTGGCCATGTTCAGCGGTTTTGACACCAAGAAGAGTGAGATTCACGGCATGTCCCAGCGTGGCGGCGTGGTGACCAGCCATGTGCGCTACAGTGAGAAAGTCTACTCTCCGATGATCATGGAGGGTGAGGTAGACATTTTGCTCTCATTCGAACTGGCCGAAACGGTCCGATGGATGCATTATTTAAAGCCAAAAGGCCGAGTCATCGCCAACCTCCAGCAAATCATCCCTCCGGCAGTGTATGCGGGGATGGGCCGTTACCCGGAGGATGCGGTATCGGTTATCCGTCAGGGCGCTGATCATTCGATCTTGGTGGATGCCCAACTGATTGCGAAGGAACTCGGCAATCCCAGGCTCGTCAACACCATTTTGTTAGGTATTGCCTCGGCCTTTTTGGACCTTTCTGTAGACGGTTGGAAAACCGTCATCGCCAACCGGGTACCACCCAAGTTCAAAGAGTTGAATATCGTCGCCTTTGACCGGGGACGCGGGCTGAATTAGTTCGTGCCAACCCTGAAATAATCAGATTCGGCTGTTCCCGAATGGATAAACGATAAGATGGTAGGGTCTATTCCCATTACGCCGCCAACCCACAAGATAAGAACTGTGCCATGGAAATAGCCATCGTTGGAGCAGGGGTCCTGGGATCCATTTTTGGCAGTCTTTTGCGCAAAAGGGTTTTCCGTAACCTTGATCGAAGTGCTCACCGAGCGCGTCCATCTGATTGACAAGGAAGGCTTATGGATGCAGTGGCCCGATGGGAAACGCACCCATGAAAGGATCACCATTACCTCGGATGTTAACGCGGTTGGCATCCAGGATGTGGTGATGGTGGCGGTCAAAGGGTATCATACCCGGTCTGCCATCAAGGGCGCTTTGCCAATGATCGGCAAGGACACCGCGATCCTATCGGTTCAAAACGGGCTGGGGAATCTGGAGGTCATTGCCGAAGCGGTGGGCCCGGAACGGGTGGTTGGCGGCATTACCGCGCACTCGGGTATGCCGATAAGCATGAACGAGGTGCGATATGTGGGCGGCCTGGGTCCCTTGCTGGTTATTGGCCCCTATGACGGCGTGGTTCGTCCAGTTTTCGAAACATGGTCAATCAGTTCCAGGGCACGGGCCTGGACGTGCATGCCACGCCGGATATCAACAGCGTCATCTGGAAAAAACTGATCGCCAACGTCTCCACCAACGTGGTTGCCGCCCTGACCGGTCTCACCGGTAGTACAGCGATCCAGCATCAACAGTCGGTCAACATCATCAATGCCCTGTGCCAGGAACTGGCCCAGGTGGCCCGTGCCAAGGGTATCGACTTTCCCGAGCTGCAGGATCCGTTGGCCTTTTCTCTCAAGGCCTTTGCCTCCACCAAGGACAACAAGGTATCCATGCTTCAAGACGTGGAAGCCGGACGCCCCACGGAGATCGGCAACCTCAACGAAATAATCGTTTCCGAAGGGAAACGGTTCAACATCCCTACGCCCTATAACGAGGCGGTGTCATGGCTGACCCGGGGGGTCGAGGAACGCAACCGGCAGAAGCTTTCCGTGGTCGAATCGGCCTGTGAGCCCGATGCCGTGCGTGACGCCATCAAGAACGAGAACCTGGACGCCCTGCGCCAGACGCTGGAAACCTCTCCCCTGGCCCGCGCGTTGTCGATTCATTTTACCGAATTCGAGCCCGGCCGGACCACGGCCAAGCTGCCCGGTACGTCGCAGCTATCCAATTTTCTCGGCTACACGCATACCGGTGCGTTGTTTATGCTGGCGGAGCAGGTCATGGCCGCTGCGGCCAATTCCTTGGGCCATGTGGGCCTGCCGCTGAGCTGTGATATCGAATTCCTTCACGCGGCCAATCCGGCCAAGGATGTAATCGCGTCAGCTCGGGTAATCGACACCCAGGGGCGCATAGCACGGGTAAAAGTTGCGCTAACCCAAGATGAACAGGTCGTTGCGAGCTTATCAGAGATGGTTTTTTTGCGTAAATAGGCAGGAATGTGCGCTATGCTGCATCTTTTCTAACTTTTATCAATCTGTATCTGAATCTGTTTTTGGATCGGATTTTGGGTTTCATTTTCGGTTCCACGCTTGGGTTTGGTTCCGATAAGATTCTGACAAACATCTGGTAGACGTCATCAACCAAGGCATCCGAAATTTCGGTCCCATATTTTGCGACGTATTGACCATAATATTTTGAATCTTTGTTTATGTGGCAAGCAACGATTCGCCAATAAACAAAAACGGATCGAATCATGATCCCGCTGACCATGGGATTTGCCTTGATGAATACTTTTTCTTTAACTCCCTCTTCGATCGTTTCGTCGATGAATTTGCAAATCAGCCCGATACTCTCCTCGATGGAGCATTGTGGTAAAAATGTATTGTTTGAAAGTAGCTCTCTGACAATTACCGAGTGAATCTCATTATTTTTCACAATCTGTGCGATGGCATGAATGTATTTATAGAGCCTTTCGTGTGGGGTAAGCGCATCGGACTGTTTCATGGTTTTTTTCAGCGCCACCTTCGCCCCCGATTCGATTTCCTCCACAACAGCACGGTAAAGGGTATCCTTGTCCCCCATGTAATAATACATGCTTCGTTTACTCATGCCTGCGGCGGTGGCGATATCGTCCGCGCTCACGCCATCGTAGCCTTTTTGCGAAAAGGCTTCGGTGGCCTTCTTGAGAATGTGGTCGATTTTTTCTTTCCGCTTATTGTTGGGTCCACTTCGTTTCATACGATTTGACTCGGATTGCTTATTAAAAAAATTATGGGGGCCCGCACTTGAAATTCTGGATCGGCCGGCGGGTGATAATATGTCGTGTATAAAATTATATTGTCGTTTTATGACTTATTGTTTATATCATTTGGATATTTTTGTCAATACAGCCCGCCCCCCTATGGTTTGTGAATGGATTCCGTTTTGACCCCATGCATCATCACTTGTCAGCGTAACCCGATTATATTGCACTAAATATGGATTAACTGAGCCACAAAAGCGGATCAGTCAACTGGATAACAATTAACGATTACCCATCTAAAAAAGGCGGCCATGACACCTCCAATCCTTTCTATTGTCAGCAAAAAAAATAGTGGAAAAACGACGTTGCTCGAAAAATTGATCCCTGCATTGCTTAAAAATGGATATCGCGTGGGCACCGTCAAACATGATTCCCATGGATTTGAAATCGACCATGAAGGAAAAGATACTTGGCGTCACAAACGTGCTGGCGCCTTAACGGTGGCTATTTCTTCCCCCTGGAAGCTTTCCCTGATTAAAGATGTAAAGGAGGAACTTTCACTGGACGAAATCGTTGATACCTACTTTGATGATATGGATCTTGTATTAACGGAAGGATACAAACGATCCGGCAAGCCAAGCATTGAAGTTTTCCGGAGCACGGCGCATCAAACGCCCCTTCATGTTAAAGGGGCGTCGAACAATTTGCTTGCCGTGGTGTCAGACGTTCCGGTTGACCTTGGTGTGCCCAATTTTGGCATGAATGATATTGATGCGATAATGAATTTTATTTTGACTCGCTTTCCCGTTTCACACAAAAATAAAAACCTTTAAGGCAACGTTTTTATCCGCCGATGCGTGCCTGGCATAATGTATGGCTGAGAGAATGTTTTTCCGGTGTGTTTACATTGAAAAAGGAGATGAGGTCCGGGTCAACTGCGGCAATTTGCGTGGTTGACAAAGTCTTGATTTTTACCAAATCAAAAAAGTCATAAATTCTATAGTTCCCCCGATTAAGTTGTGTTTCTATGAGCGGAATGCAGCGTTTTGAATAGATGGCACACAGTGGCTCATAGTATCCATTGACATGCGGCACCACGACGTCCACATCCGAAGTGAGGGCGTCAATTAACAATTGAATAACCGCCGGTAGAAGAAATGGTGTGTCACAAGGCACGATAAAAGCATGTTCCGCACTGGATTGCTTCAAACCAGCGTGAATGCCGGTAAGGGACGCGCGGATCTCATAAAGGTCGGGGACCACACGAATCGGTATATCGGCATACACCTCGGGTTGCCTTGTAACTAATAGAATTTCTGTGAATTTAGAATCCAGACAATTGAGCAGTCTTTCCAGAATTGAGAGTTCGCCAACTTTTAAAAAGGCCTTATTGCGACCAGCCATGCGGGTATTCAACCCGCCACTTAAAACGACTGCGCTGCATTGGTGTCGGTATCGTTGATCGATCAATGACTTCGTCCCTGGTAAAATTTATTCTATATGTTGGGCTGTTACGGTAATGCCAGCCGGGAGCAAGGTCTTCCCTTCAGGGATGGATACGACCGCATGCGCCTCAGCCATCGAGCGTAGACGGCTTTTATCCGTCAATGCATGAAACACAGGGGCATCCTCACCAGGCGTAAGAACACCAAACACGAATTGGGTCCAATCCGCGTGTCGCCCCCTGATCTCTTCTGCAAGCTTAACGTGCACCATCGGTAAGTGCGGGCAGCCATGCCCGGCCAGTGTCAACAAACCGGGCAGCGCAATTTGAAGAAATCCCATTAAATTGGACGGTGGGCCGCCAGGAAGAATAAACACGGGCTTGTCATTCAAAATCCCGAATCCAACCGCTTTACCCGGTCCGATGCGAATTCGGTGGAATATTTGTTTCCAGCCCAGTTCGTCCAATATCCGCGCCACCAAGTCACGATCACTGGTCCATGCCCCGCCACTGGTTACAATCGCATCCGCAGATGCCGAATAAGATTGGATAACTTTAGAGATTTCGTGCGGGTCATCTTCCACTACGGAAAGTAGCGGTTGCATACCATATTTCCGGCACCAACTGCCCAGCGTTGTCATATTGCTTGCGTATAGTTTTCCCTCGGGCAAGGGTTTTCCAGGTGCGACGACTTCACTCCCGGTTGAAATGAGTGCAACCGTCGGACTCCGAACGACATTCAATTGACTATAGCCTGCAGCAGCCATAAGGCCGGCCACGCCCGGTACGACCAAACTTCCTTTTTTCGCCATAAGCTGCCCGTTGGCCACATCACTTCCTTTGGGCAAAATATTTCTTCCGGGTTCCGCATTATTGGAAGCGATGACCATAGATCCATCACACTCGGTAAATTCTTCAGATAAAACGGCATTGGCATCCGGAGGAATTCGTGCACCGGTTAAAACACGTACGGTAAAACCGGGGGTCACGCGCGTCATGACTGGATCACCGGCCCCAATACTTCCAGCCAATTTTAGTGCAACCGGATGGCCGGCAGACGCATGCGCCACCTCTTCGGATATGACGGCATACCCATCTTTTAAAGAGGCATCAATGGATGGCGAGTCAACTTTGGCAAAAATGTCTTCAGCCAGCGCCCTTCCAAAGCTATCCAACAATTCCGTGGACTCCGGCGGTAATGCGTGAATATGTTCAAGCGTCAATGCAAGGGCTTCATCGAAGCCTATCGGTAGCGTTCTTACCATACCCGTTCCTTTCCGATCAGAAAGCGTCGCCGTTTTGCTTCATGGTGAATTACCCGCCGATCATGTGCATCTGCCCAGACAAATACATTTTTTTCGACGATACCAGCAAATGTTCGGTCGGTTTCATATTGACCACCCTTCTAAAGATACTCCGTAATTCATCATCCGTTGCACCGGATCGCAAAGGTGTCTTTATGTCCTCTTGTATATTATGCAGCAGGCATGGTCGCAGTTCACCGTTGGCCGTTAGCCTGATGCGATTACACGTCTTGCAGAAATGATTGCTGATACTGCTGATAAAACCGATTTCCCCGGGTGCGCCGGCAAATTTATACCGCTTGGCCGGACCGCTGAGCGGATTTCGCAAAACGGGCACCAGTTCTCCGATGGTTTCGAGCTGGCTGCGGATTTCTGAGTTGCTGATGGTTCTGGATCGGGCTCGCCCGCTTTTGGCACCAAGGGGCATGTATTCGATAAACCGTATATGGTAAGCATGGGACAGCGATAATGCCGCCATGTCCAGGACTTCATCATCATTCACCCCCTTGATCACCACCATATTGATCTTTATGGGGTTGAAATTCATCTCCGTGGCACGTTCAATGGTTTTCCAAACATGATCGAAATGGTCGCCACCGGTAATTTTAGCGAATCGGTCCCTGCGAAGGGTATCCAGACTGATGTTGAGCCTGCGTATCCCACCGGCATATAACTTCTCCAGATTGTCTTTGAGAAAGACACCATTGGTTGTCAAACTAACATCTTTGAGTCCGGCGATACTGGTTATCCGTGGAATGAAATCAACGATCCCTTTGCGAACCAGCGGTTCTCCTCCGGTCAGACGGACTTTTTCCACGCCCAAACTCGCTGCAATGGTCGCCAATCGAAAGAGTTCGTCATAAGTTAAAATATCATCATGCGACAACCGCTTGAAGTTGTTATCCGGCCTGCAGTAGAAGCAATTTAAATTGCATCGGTCCGTTATGGACATTCGCAGATATGAAATCGTTCGGTTGAATGGGTCGATCAGTCTTTTGCACATGATATGTCTCGTCGGTTTTTTATCAAAAGGGGTGCCTGGCCCCAGACAAACACGCTGGATGATCAATTCGCTTTGCCGAAGGTGCACTTGGGGTATCGGCAAACGTCGCATTTGAGACACAGGCCGCCATGTCCGAGCTTTGCAATTTCTTGACGGGTTATTTTTTCGCCAGCCAGAACACGCGGATAAACCAAGTCCAATATGGTTCGTGCCGCGTACATCCCGCAAGCAGGGGTGCCCAACACCGGCACATCCTTCAGATAAGCAACCATAAACATCGCGCCCGGTAAAACCGCCGACCCGTATACGATGTCTCGCGCCCCTGCCATTTTCAGGGCGTGCCTGGTCCGGTCATCTGCATCCACTGACATTCCGCCAGTGGTGATGAGCACATTGACCCCGCTTTCGACCAACCGCAAAGCGGTCTCGGAAATCCGCTGGTCATCATCCGGCAAAAAGACGACCTCGCAGACATCGCCGCCGAATTCGGCGACCTTTTTGCGCATGATCTTTTCGAATTTATCTTCAATGCGTCCATAATAGACTTCGTCGCCAGTGATGATGAGGCCGGCTTTCGCCTTTTTCATGGGCAGCACACGGAGTACTCCTTGGGAGGCCGACCGCGCTGCAACGACAGCCGCTTCGACTTTTGCCCGAGGAACCAAGAGGGGAATCGCCCGTGTGGACGCCACATGTTGCCCCTTTTTGACGACGGTGTTCGTGTGCATGGTCGCACACATCACGTCACCAGGCGTATTGAAATGCATGAGCGCATCCACATCGGCTTTAAAAAGGCCATCGAAGTTGGCTTTTAGTTCGATTTTGCCTTCGCGCGGGTTGCCGCTCCAACTCACGCCGTTTCCGCAAAGGGCGTTGGCGAGTTCAACAGCGGCTTCATCTTCATGCATTTCGTATTGCTCGGGATGTAAAATATAGAGATGATTCTTACCCAGACGGCGCAAATGCTCCAGATCGTCTCTTTTAACGATTTGTCCCTTCATAAAGGCGGGGCCTTATACTTACCGGGAACAATTTCCGTGATGTCATGGGCTAGCGGAAAACCGACCGAATCTTCGATTTTAACGACCTGTATCATGTTCATGCCTCCCCAACTAAGGTTTCTGATTCGACACTGTTACCTGCTCCCGCCGGATAAAAATAGCTTTCCCCGCTGCACGGGCCGCATAGGGTTTCGTCTCCGACCTTAAATTCTTTTCCGTCGCGTACCATTTGCCCACAGCGCGTGCAAACCGAGTGGCGCCGCGGCGGCCCGGGCATATCCCATTCGCCGAGGCTGACTTGAACTTGCCGCACATCAAAAAGCAGTTCGTCCGGCATCGATTTATATCCCTCGATTTGCTGCCGCTTCGGGTCAACGCCCGTCGGTGCGAAGTCTTTGCATAATTCTCTGGAGCGTTCTGTTGAGACGATCCGAAACGCACGATGTGTGTCCAAATTTAGAAAGGTGGCCGCATTGATTCCGAAATCTTTAAATTTTAAAGTACGCTTGCCCATGCGACAACCGGTCACGCTTTCAATTGCATCCGTCGCGCAACGGTCAATCTCGACGAAAACAATCAACTTTTTGGCGTAGGTCGCATCCTTTGGATCTTCAATGCCCACCAAGCGGCATCCAAGCATGGCCATGCGCACGCCGATGACTTGTCCGGCGCACAAATGGCCGTGTCGCTCCACAGATTCGTTCAACAGCTGATCGAATGATTTCATGACGTTCCTCCAATCCATGGCATTGACATCAAACTGTGTATTCCTCGGCCTATCACGACAGGTCGTCCTTCCGGATGAAACGGGCCGCGTTGATACGGGGCTGTATTTTACAATCGCTCATCATCTGAGATAGTCGCTAAATAAACGCGCAAATGTCTTGTCCATCTTATCGTGGAGACCGATTTGCTGCTGTTCAAAACGGTAAATTAGGTCTCTTGCGGTGCTGGTGATTGCAGTCCCCCCGCCGAGCTTTCCACCACGGCAGGATACGACCAGTGCACGCCCAAGATGTTTTTCCATTTCTCGAATAATTCCCCGGATTCTACGGTAGGATATGTTTGTCTCTTCCGAGGCCTTGATCATTGAACCATGGTGGTCAATTGCACGCAAAATGGCCAGCCGGCCTTGTCCGAAGAAGGGTACACCGGCGAGTTCCAACCATACTTTGGATCGAATTTTCAGTTCTTTTTTTAGCTCAGTCATCATTTGTATCAAGGGATGGGTTGCAAATATATTTTGGCCCGGCAATCGGGAATTGCCCTGCGCCCCAGTTGTTTTAAACCCTCCACGATGGTGGGCATCTTTCTCATGGGAATGCCCAAGAACATGGTATCCTCACCAATGTCTGAAATGGCACGGCACCCGTAGCAGCCAAGAGATGTATTCATTTCACCAGTCGTATATGGATAAAGCGTACTCTCGACACATTGGGCGTTATAAGAACTCATCCGGAACGTCATCCGTCTTCCGGTATAATACGTTGAAGCCATGCATAGCCACATCATGCTTTCCGGTGGCGCCATAATAACGACCACGTCGGGCATCATGACGGCCTCGTCAAGCGGTGCGACCAGTGTAGCCTGAATGGAGTCCTCTGCAATCCGCGGCCTTTCTGCAACCATCTGCGAAGCCGCCTCTTGCGTGGCCAACTTGCCAAGCTGCACATAGATTTCTCCTGATGCCAGCTTGGGCGGAACCTTAGAAAGGCCCAGTATCGATGTGCCATCTGGACAGGCGTGCGCCCATGCGGGCATCAACAAGCTGTATCCACGCCGCGCCATGATCAATGCCTGGCAATATCGCAACCGTTGGCGTGGCACCGGTACATGGGGAAGCGGCTTGCCCTTCTCAATGAGATTTACAGCCACGGGCCTTGATCGCAATTTTAGTATTCTCTCAAGTGATTCGGCATATTCCTGGCAGATTGCGGCATCCTGAGGGGCAATCGTTGGAAAAGGCGTCTGGTTTTCGTTATCGATATACTTTCGATGCTGTTCGTGCTGCTCAATGGAAATCGCTTTTACCTGACACTTTCCAGCACAGGTCAGGCATGCCCAGCACCTCTCAAGATGGGTTGCCGATATCTCTTTCCTTCCGTTTTGTTCAACCCAATCCAGAACGGACATTGGGCACAATTCCACACACTGACCACAACGCGTGCATTTTTCATGATCGATGGTTATTTGGATGTCAATCATTGCTCTGACTCCATATCTATCCGGTTTTACGAACGCTCCCCAAAAACACGATAGGCGAATTTTGCCCATCGACTTTAAAAATTTTTAGGGATGTATTCTGCTGCTCTTCATCGCATTCGTCGTTCTATTAGAATATCATGGGAAAGTATCGTTTATGGCTGGGTGAGCCCAAGTAGCGGATCATGCAATTTGCGCGTCGACAACGATTGAACCAAATTATCTTACTTTATAGTGCCACCTATTGGTGTAATTATTAAAGGATCGAATCGTTGTCAAGCCTTTTTCCTGGTCAAATGAAGGAATTTGTATGCCTGCCACTTTCGGTGCAGTCGTATCAGGACAATCAGTGGTGGACGGCAGCAAGGCGTTCTATGGCAACAACTTGGAGGAAATAGCAGAAGTATATGATCGAGACGCGTTTTTGTTGCGTCATCTTATTCGACTCAGCGCAGGGTGTCTTCACAATTGGATGAAAAAAGTTTATAGCATTCAAGATCATGTTTTTGGGCTGCGTTATCGGTCGTCGCGGTATGGTTTATACAGCGTCCTCCCTCTGGCCTTGCCAAAAACATGATCTTAAATACTATAGATCAGGCTCGATTATCCTTGAGAATTCCATCGGTGTTTTTCAACCCTCACCCATGAGCCCTTTTTCTTTCCAGTGCCGCTGGGCATAGTAATCGTCCAAGAGCCGATCCATCTCCGCTTCGGGGATAACTTTGCCGATTTCCGGCAGCGGCTCCTGATAAAATCTTTTGGGCAGTTTGTCATCTTCCCGGGTCAATCCCTCTTTAAGGTTGAACCGTCGGGTATTGTCCGAGATCTGTCCGGCGATCTTTCGCAATCTTTGTTGATCCATGGTAGCGCCGGTCACCGCCTCGATCATCTCGGTCAGCTCTTCCCATTGGTAAAAATCCCGATAGAACCGACACAGCACCAGACAATCGAAAATGATCAGTCGATCCTCCCAATCCACGAGCATTTCCGCTTTGCCGTCAATTTGATCGGGTTCGATCATTTTGGACAGCTCAGGTTTGTAAAAGGTGGTTCTCAAATGACATGCGCCTCTAGGTGAAGTGCCGTAGGACAGGCCCATTCCTTTCAACACCCGCGGATCGTATCCGGCCGGCTCCAAACCTTTGACGTGAATGGCCTGGTCTGCCATTTCCAAGGCCGCAGCAGCAGTCTTGATGCCTTTGGAGAGAATCTCTCCCAGCCCCTGTTTGGCTGCGATGTCCTCCAAAAGGGCAGCAATTTTGTCGGTTTCACCGTAGTCGATGGGGTATTGAACGGTTCCTTTTTTCGCGGCTTCGATGACCAGTGCTACAAGATTGCCCGCACTGATGGTGTCGATACCGAGCCGATCGCACACATCATTGAGGTAGACAATATCCTCGATATTGTCCACCATGCATAATCCGCCGAAGGTATAGATGGTTTCATACTCCGGGCCTTCGATTTTCAACCCCACATGACGGCCCTCTTTGACCGTTGACAGCCTTCCGCAAGCCATAAAACATTTTCGGCAAGCGCGGGGGTGAACCGCACAGCGCTCATGCAGTGCGGCTGCATTGATGGATTCTCGATGGGGAGCCTGGCCCTGATGCCAGTAACGTGTGGGAAAACTGTTCGCCGCGCTCATGATGTCCACCATCATGGGTGTTCCCAGATTTTTGTAGGCTTTTGCACCAGGATGGTCTTTGTTTGCATCGCCAAACTGTCTGGCCAAAGCACGTATCTTGTCAGGATCGGCAAGGTTTCTCTTTTGATTGCCCCAAAACCCGATGGCCTTGATGTTTTTCGACCCCATTACGGCCCCGCCGCCGGTGCGACCGGCACTGCGCCAATAATCATTTTCAATGACCGCAAAGACCACCTGGTGCTCTCCACCCGGACCAATCACTAGCGCCGCACATTTTTTGGCAGCCGGACGGTTTTCTTTAATCCACGCCTTGACACAGTCCTCGGTTTCATAGGTCCCTTTGCCCCACCACTTTCGGGCGTCATGGAAAACAGCCCCCTCCGGGTTGATCTCAATCCAGACCGGCGATTTGGCCCTTCCCTGGATCATGACCGCGTCAAACCCGGCGCGCGACATATACTCGGCTGCCGTTCCACCGGAGTAGGATTCGGAATAAAAACCGGTCTGGGGCGACTTGGTGTAAACACCATAGCGGCACCCACCCCAGACGGCCGTATCGGTCACCGGTCCAAGGGCAAAGATCAGCCGGTTGTCCGCACCTAAAGGATCAACACCGGCAGGATTGTGCTCAAGCAGCAAATGCGTTGCCAGCCCCTTGCCGCCCAAGGTCTTCTCGAGCAGTGCATCCGGCAACGGGCTGATGCCAAAAGTCATTTTGGACAGGTCAATATCTAAAAGTCTTTTAAAAAACCCGTGCACTTAAAAGCCTCCTTGTTTTGGCCGAATAATTTTGGGCACAGCTTCACAAAACCGAAGGCCATCTAGCTTGAAGGTTGCAAGTCCAAAACTTCCGATTGCATGAGAAGGTCTGAATTCTCTTCTCCTGTCTCGTCAGTCCACATATTGTAGTTTTTCTCGTTAAAGGCTTCATGGTCGACCGGTTCGTTGAAAACAAGTTCCAATATGTGGCGAACCGAGTTGCCCTTGGATTGCGCGTTGAGGCGATGGGCACAGGCCATACAATAGGTGACACACACATCAGCCCCGGTCTCGCTGACCTCTCTCATTCTGGCCGCAGCCCGCGCTTCGCAAATATCAGGATCGACCGCGGAAACAATCCCGCCGGATCCGCAGCAGATGGTGTCGGTACCGCTGTGGGCCATCTCTTTGACATTTAAACCTGCCAACAATTTGCGGACACATTTTCCGATCGCTCCGCTACGGTCCGTGCACGAATCATGGACCGTTACGGTTTTAAAGCCTGTATCCGAGACACCGAGGCCCGCTTCTGCCATCAATTTAAAAATGGATATAACTTCCAAGTCACTGTTGTTGGTTTCCACAAGCCGCTGATGACAGGTCGGGCAGGCGGTCACAACCCGGCGGACACCCCGGTCCTCGATACTTCGCCACAGCCTTTCAGAATAATCTTTGGCCCGCGCCGCCAGGCCCATCTGGTAAAGGGGGGCGCCGCAGCACTGAAGCGACGCGCCGACCTCTTGTCCGCCCTGGCCCAGCACTGCGCAGCGGCCTGCACCAGATGGGGCCCTTCATTGGTGAGCATGCAGCCGGGAAAAAACAACACATTGCAGCGGTTTTGGGTCAGATCGGCATAGAGGGCATCCATATTGTAAGTTCTGCGGTAAAGCGAAAAAGCATTCCAGTCGTGATCCACCCATAAAAAGTGATACTGTTCCGGATCAACAATGCCCGATTCGATAAACTCGCTTCGCGCTGTTTGAACCATACCGGCAATATCCAGATCCTCCGGACATAGCTCACAACACATCCCGCACAGCGAGCACTTTTGAATAAAATCGATAACCGTCTCGTCAGGATCTCCTGCAGACAAAATTTTGGCAATCTCGTCCGGCAGGTGATCTCCACAATTTTGCAGATGCTCACACCCTTCGGCACAAATTCCGCAGCCGGTACACTGGTCCGCTATGGTTTCGAACGTTCGCTTTGCATGTTCATCCATGGCAACACCTCTGCCTGCGTTATCGGTCAGCCGCCAAATTGTTCTTCCTCAATTTCGACAACAGCACGACCATCTCTTTTAATGGAATTCATTTTGCCAATGGTAACCGGCAAAACAGAATAAATGAAGTATTCCGCACTTTTAATCTGACCATGATAAAACGAGGCATTTTTATGGTTAGGTTTTTGAATCAATTGGGTTTTGGCGATTTTTGCCCGCCATAAAAGCATCCATGCCATCAGCATATCACCCATGACTTCCAGAAAAGGATGGGCATGGGCATAGGCGGTTTTGAACGCCGGCGACTGTGCGGTTTTGGTAATATGGGATGCGGTTTCAACAAATTGCGTCATAACGGCCGAGGTTTCGGCGGCCAGGGTTTCGAGCCCTTCGATCTCTCCGGCGGTCTTGATACACGTTTCGATATTCTCAACCAATTTTTCAAAGACTTTGCCTTTCGCCATACCCAGTTTGCGGCCCAACAAATCCATCGCCTGAATTCCACTCGTTCCTTCATATAACGAAGCAATCTTACAATCCCTGGCAAGCTGCTCGACAGGATAATCCTTGATGAATCCATATCCCCCGTATACCTGGATCGCCTGGATACATGCCTCAAAGCCTCGTTCGCTGAAATAGGCCTTAACCACCGGTGTAAGCAGCCCCACCATCGCGTCGCATTGCTGTTTTTCTACCTCATCGGTAGCACACTCCATCCTGTCCGAGAATTCCGTTACGTAGTACATGAGGCTGCGCATCCCTTCCGCATGAGCCTTCATCCACATCAACATGCGACGTACGTCCGGATGCCGAATGATCGGCACTTGCGATGGATCATCTTTGCCCGCCCCCAACTCGCGTCCCTGAAGTCTTTCACGTGCATAATTCAATGCATATAGGTAGGCCGACGAACATGCATTCAGCCCTTGTAGTGCCACATCCAAACGGGATTCGTTCATCATGTGGAACATAATTTTCATACCTATATTTTCATCACCCAACAAAAAGCCTCGACAATTTCCCTTTCCTCCCAACGTCAAACTACAAGTCGCACTCCCATGGATCCCCATTTTCTCTTCAATGCCAGTACATACCACGTCGTTGGCATCGCCCAGACTGCCGTCTTCATTCACCCATATTTTGGGAACAATGAAAATCGAAATACCCATAGTCCCCGAGGGTGAACCTTCAACGCGCGCCAATACCGGGTGGATGATATTTTCCGACAGGTCGTGTTCGCCATTGGTGATAAAAATCTTGCTTCCTGATATTAGATAAGTGCCATCGGCATTCTTGGTGGCGGTTGTGGTCAGTGCGCCGACATCGGACCCGGCGTTGGGTTCGGTGAGCAGCATGGTGCCTGTCCATTTGCCGGTATACAAATTTTTTAAAAATAAGTTTTTCAAATGGTCCGTGCCATAAAGGTCGATCATTTTCCCGGTGCCATGCCCCATCATGGCATAAAAAACCGCTGACCAGTTGGCGCCTTCGAGATACTCTCCGACCACCCGGTTGACGATATGCGGCATTCCCTGCCCCCCCCACTCCGGCGCTTCGGTCAATGAGGTCCACTCGCCCTCTCTGATGAGTTCGTATACGCGATGATAACTTTCCGGCACCTTTACCTGACCGGCATTAAAGGTGGCGCCGATTCGGTCTCCATCCACGGCGGTCGGCAATACCTCTTTGATGGCAAGATTGCGTGCCTCGTTGATAATCATATCAACGGTCTTTTTGTTGAACCCGGAATACTTCTCATTTTTAATCAATTCCAAAGTGTTCATTTGCTCGTATAAAACAAAATCAACATCCCTGCGGTCTGCAATCAGCTGCGCCATGAATCCCATCTCCTTTTGATCATACTTTATTTAATTTGCATATTTCCGATAAGTTGGAACAAGCTTCAGTCTTCCCGCCACCACGATAGATGGACAGTGGTGTCGCGCCTCATCCTATCGAACACCTGTAGCGGCAAGTGTTTCCGGTGAGAAAAAAGTATCTGGATGTGGCGAAACGGCCTGTAGTTGTTTGGAGAATCCGTTGAGAAGCATATTGACGCCATAGGCACCGCTTTGATGATTATAAACCGCTTGGGTATAGTTTAGTACCTCCGGATATTCCATCGCAATAATCGGCAAGCTGATGGTAGATCGCCAGAGTACGTTCTGTCCGTCCCAGCCATCAAGAAGAACCGCCCGCCAGGTATCTTCATCGATGTAGAAGACCCTCCTGTGGACGGCATGCCGCTTACCGGGGGCAAGATCGGCTTGAACGACCCATACCCGGTGAAGTTCCCAACGGACGTAGTCAGGATTTAAGTAATTGGCGCCGAGCACCGCTTCATCCTCATGGGATAAAAACCCGTTGCAATTATACGGAATATATACCTCCTTTTTCCCTTTAAGCGTGAACTCGTACCGGTCGATATTACCATTGAACACATAGACTTCATCGAAAAAATTATGCCCTGAATTCACAAAATCCGGAGTATCGTATGAAATCGAAGGCGCACGACGTACCCTTCTTTGGCCAACAAGATACTGCCAGGTCTGGCGCCCCGTTTCGCCCAGATCTTCATGGGTCAGAATCGTCTCACCGGCTTTAAATGGCGGGGCCGTCTGCCGGCTTTTATAATACCAGAATTTCTTGTTCCATTCTTGGGCGGAAATATCTTTACGGTAATACGGAAATTGATTGCTCTCTTCCATTTCCGTCGTCAAGATAATCTTTCCTTCCCTTGTAATGATATAATTTCTTTCTCTCATCACATGGGAAACCCCTCGCCAGGATAAGATGTGATTCCAAATGACTTCATACCCGTTTTGGGGAATGGGAAAGGGGATTCCGTTGTAAGCGCCTTCAACCTTATGGTCTTTGGTGAGTTTTGCATGGGTGGCATTTTTATAGATTGCCTCATAGACATATTGAGGGGCTGCTGCTGTGCGGTGGGTTGGGAAGATATCCAAGCGGAAGTTCGGATATTTTTTAAGAAGCGCAAGTGTGCCATCCGACAGTTTATCCGCGTATTTTTCTACATTTTCCCCTTTGATGGAAAAAAGAGGCTTTTCTTCGGCAAACGGATCCGGGCGCAGATCTCCTGAAGTATAGTCAGCAGGCACGGCCGTGTACCCCCCATCCCAGGCCGGGATCGTTCCATCCGCGTTGCCTGCTCTTTCCGCGCCCACCGGTGTCAGGGTCGATTTCAATTGTTCGGCCTTTTCAGCAACAACCATTGCGATGACTTCCTGAGTGAGAAGCCCAAAAGTAGCAAGCATCATTAAGGCAAAAATAGAGGCTTTGAATTTCATTTCGCGATCTCCCATCTTTGTGTAAAGGCACTGATTATCGATTCCCACATTTAAAACTTATCTTTTTTAACTGCACTCAAGGGATAATTTTTTTTCTTTTCTTGATGTTTGGGTTGCACTTGAATAGTTTTTCAGGAGAAAGCGCCCAACGCCGGCATAAAAACCAGCGCACCGACCATGTTCCAAAGAAACATGAAGGCCAGTAAAATCCCCATATCCGCCTGGAATTTTATCGGCGAAAAGGACCACGTGGCCACACCCAAGGCCAACGTCAGCCCCATCAGAATAACGATCTTGCCGGTGAAGAGAAGCGCCCGGTAATAAGCGGCGGAGAGCGTCATCCCCGACCGGATGTCGGCAAGCGTGACGCTGAGAACATAAAGTGCATAATCGACACCGATCCCCACCCCCAGGGCAATGACCGGCAATGTTGCGACCTTAACCCCGATGCGAAGATAAACCATCAGCACTTCGCACAAAATGGAGGTCAATGCCAAGGGAAGAACGGCAACCAATGCCGCACGCCAGGAACGAAAGGTAAGCAGACACAATACAAACACCGAGCCGTAGACCAGATAAAGCATCTGTACCATCGCTTTTTCAACGACGATGTTGGTAGCCGCCTCAATGCCGGCATTTCCAGCGGCGAGCAGGAAACGAACCTCTTCACCGTCGTTATGTTTCTTAAATGCTTCAACCGCATCAATCACGGATTTCAGCGTATGTGCTTTGTGATCTTTCAGATAGACAAACAACGAAAGCATGCTGCAGTCGGTATTGAATAGCTCGCGCGGTGCCCGCACCGTCACCGCATTGAGGACGTATTGATTTTTCAACAATTCATACCACTTCAAGCTCCCCTCATTCATCCCGACAATCGCCTGCTTGCTGGTCGGGGCCATGGAGTTGGTCGACTCCACCCCATCCAGCTGCTGCAGTTGCCATTCCAGCACATCGACTTTTGCAAGGGTATCAAACTGCGTGCATAGATTTGTCTTTGTTTTGACCATTATCACCAGCACGTCACTACTGGATGAGAAGTTCTCAACGATAAATGCGTTATCGAGATTATAGCGTGAATGGGGTCTCAGTTCGGGCGCGCCGGGATCCAAGTCGCCAATTTGCAGGTTGGATCGAATGACAATGCCAATACCGGCCATCAGAAGGTAAACCACTATAGCAACTGCGGCCCATTTACGGTGGGTGAACAGGTCAAGAAACCGCCATACAATATGCTTGTCTTCGCCTGTCAAGCCAGCGGTTTCCTGTCTCAGGCTACGGTCAGCCGCCTTTTTACTGACACCGACAAAACTCAAAGTGATGGGCACCAGGACCAGATTCGTGAAAATCAGGACGGCCACCCCCACGCTGGCCATTAGCGCAAGCACTTGGATGACACCGATGCGGATAATCATCAACACCGCAAAGCCGACGGCATCGGTGACCAAGGCGGTAAATCCGGCCATGAAAAGCCTGCGGAAGGTATAGCGCGCAGCGACAACCTTGTGCATGCCTCGCCCCACATCCTGCAAAATTCCATTCATCTTCTGGCCACCATGGCTCATACCGATGGAGAAAATCAAAAAGGGGACCAGCATTGAAAAGGGATCCAGCTCAAACCCCAACAAATGCAGCAAGCCAAGCTGCCAGATGACGGCAATAATTGAACAGGTAACAATAACCATCGAGCTACGCAGGCATCGGGTATACCAAAATATAATGACAGCGGCGATGATGATCGCGATCAAGAAGAAGAAAAGCACATGCTGGAGGCCATCCATCAGATCTCCGGCCAGCTTGGCAAATCCGGTGATGTGCAGCTTGATGGTGTCATTTTGATAGGTCTCGCGTATCTTTTCCATCCTGTGGGAAAGCAGTTGGTAATCCAGTGGCTGATTGGTCTCCGGATTGAGATCGAGAAGCGGAACAAAGATGATGCTGGACTTGAAATTATTAGCGACCAATTGGCCGATCTGGCCCGATCTTTCCACATTGACCCGTACCTGTTCCACACTGGTTGGCGAAGCATCATAGGTATCGGGAATCACTGGCCCGCCCGCCAAACCGTCTTCGGTTACTTCCGACCAGCGCGTCGACGGTGTCCACAATGATCTCATCGCATTGCGGTCCACACCAGGAATAAAGAAAACCTCATCGTTGATCTTGCGCAAGGTTTCAAGATAATCGGCATTAAAAATCGTACCGGTTGTCGTCTCGACTGCAATCCGGATCGAGTTGCCGAGGCCGGGCAATTCCTGTTTGTTTTCAAAATAGTTGGTGATGTAAGGATGAAAGGTCGGAATCATGCGTTCGAAACTGGCATTGAGGCGCAGTTGAAATGCATGGTAACCGAGAAAAAGGGTTAAAAGTGCGCAAATTGTTATGATAACAAGACGATTATTGAAAAGCAGCCGTTCCAGCAAATTTCCCGATTGTTTGTCAAAATCCTGCAAACGGGCAATGACCGGTTGTTGTGTGCCAGTATCATGTTTCATTGTCACTCTCCCGCATCCTTCTTGGTTGCACTTGCCAACTCGGATGAAACAGGGATCACCTTGACCCCGCGCGTACCCACCACAACCAGATTTCTGTTGTAGGCATTGACAATGCCCATCAACGGGAAGACTTCTCCCTCCAACGTCAGTTTGCTAAATGTATTTGCCTGATCATGGCTGATGAGCACATCTCCATACTGGGTGGTCAGAACGCACGTGCCGTCTTTAAGTTCAGCCCCCGCGGTGAGCGCGACAGAAACCCCGGCGTCGATTTTTTGCCAGCTGTTACCATAATCGTCGGATCTGAAAACATTGCCTTTGAGGCCGAAATCAGCAGTCGGTTGTTTGCAACGGCAAGCAAACCGAAATAGGTTCCTTCGTATGGCGTGGGCATCTTGTGAAACGATTGCCCCTGATCTTCAGAACGCAAAAAAAGTCCGCGTTCGCCCGCCATAAAGATATATCCCCCCATCGGCAAAATGCTGTACAAATGGAGTCCTTCCGGATTTTCTACGTGATCTTGCCAAGCTGCCACGACTCTCCGCCGTCTTCGGTATAAAAGATCATATTGTAGGCCCCGACAATGAAACCCTTCCGTGCATCGACCATGTAGATATCCAGGAAAGGTTTGTCCGGGCCGTCCTGAACAAACAACTCGGCATTGGCAACGGCTTGCTGGGCACGCATGTCGGCCGGGAAGGCTTTCGCCGTTGCTTTAGCCGCCTCCATCATCAATGCAGCCGCCTGATGTCCCTCGAGTTGCAAGACCCAGCTCTCACCGCCGTTTTCCGAATACAAAACCACACCGGAATGTCCGACAGCCCATCCCTTTTTGGGCGTTGCAAAACGGATATTGGTCAACGTGACGCTAACCGGCACGTTGGCTTGTATCCATGATTTTCCATCATCATCGGAGAAAACGATGATGCCGCGTTCGCCGGCTGCAAGAATTCGATGGCCCGCCCTGGCCACGCAAAGCAACGTGGCTTTTTCCGAATTTTCCGACATTAAGGCCGGGCGCTCGAGGGGAAGTCGGACAACCTTCTGCGCGAAGACATTTGTCGTCGTTAAGATCAGCATCACGAAGCCCATCAAAGCGATGCCATGGCACAGGCGTAAAGACGTTTTCATAGTATCATTTCCTTTTCACTCCTTCACGCTGGGATATTGACGTCTAGCGGACACCTGTTGCGGCGAGCGACTCCGGCGAGAAGAAGGAGTTCGGTAGAACTTTTATCGCCTCAACTTGAGGATGCATTTCATTAATAAAAATATTGACGCCGTAAGCCCCCGACTGCAAATTATAAACGGCTTGGGGAGAGTTGATCACTGCCGGGAACTCCATGGCAACAAAGGGAAAGCTGATAATGGATCGCCAAAATTGCCCTTTCCCATCCCAACCATCACTCATGATGGCGCGCCAGCAATCTTCGTCAAGATAGAAGACGCGTTTGGCCACCGCATGGCGCTTTCCCGGTTTAAGGTCCGCCTGCACCACCCAGACGCGGTGAAGCTCCCAGCGCACATAGTCCGGATTTACAAAATGGCTGCCCAACACCTCTTTGTCCTTGTGAGCCAGCATCCCGTTGCAGTTATAAGGAATATAGAGCTCTTTCTTGCCGACCAACGTAAAGTTATAACGGTCTAGCTTGCCGCCGAAAACAAAGACCTCATCGAAAAAATTGTGTCCTGAGTTCACAAAGTCCGGCGTATCATAATCAATGGACGGTGCTCTTCGAACCCGACGCTGGCCAACCAAATACTGCCATGTCTGACGGCCGTGGGCCCCCATGTCATCATGGGTCAAAATGGTCTCACCGGCCTTGAACGGGGGTGCCGTTTGAATCTGCCGAAAGAGCCAGAATTCTTTGTTCCATTGATCTTCCGGCATCTCTTTCTGATAATAGGGATACTGTTCATATTGCTCTGCCTCTGCCGTCAATATGACTTTGCCGTCTCGGGTAATGACATAGTTTCGAAATTTAATAAAAATGGAGACCCCGCGCCACGCCAGCTTGTGATTCCAAATGGCCTCGAAGCCGTTTTGGGGAATCGGGAACGGGATGCCGTGATAAGCACCAGCGACGACTTCATTATCGTTACGCAGTTCGGCTGTGGTAGCATTCTTGAAAGTGGCGTCATAAACGAATTGCGGGGCTGCATAGGTTCGATGCGCAGGATAAACGTCCATACGAAAGTCATTATATTTTTCAAACAACGCCTTGACACCGTCGGAGAGATGCTCCGCGTATTGCGACATGTTATCCGCCGTTATCGTGTAAAGCGGTTTTTCATCGGAAAACGGATCCGGTCGCAAATCGCCGGACTTGTAACCCGGCGGCACGGTTGTATAGCCACCGTCCCAGGGCGGTATCGTGCCATCGGCATTACCGGCCTTTTCAGCGCCCACTGGCGTCAATGCCGTTTTCAGTTTTTCGGCTTCCTGCGTGCTGACCTTTGCCAGTGCGCCTTGAGTAAACATGCTATACGAAAAGAGTAACGAGAAGACAGCCACCATGAGTTTTAGCTTCATTTGGAACTCTCCTTTAATTAGGTATGATTCCTTATACAGGCCACATGCCATATCTAGAACGTTCGTTTCACGGATATGGAAATAAAATCACGATCTGCCAACGTCTGGGTGGTTGTTCCGCCAAAGTAATTGGTATATTTGATTCCAAACTTCCAAACATTGAAATAGGTCAAATCTACACCGACACTAAAATCCCCGCCCCCGTCCGCGCCGTTGGCATTGAATTTAAGATCTGTCGGAGACTTACCGGCCACGTTGTAACCCAACCCCAGGGGAAGCGTAATATCAACCCCGGGAAACACCTGGTAATACGACGGTTCAAAGACCATGCGGAATCCCAGTGCCCAATCATCTCTGCTATCATCAACGGCCTCGTCGTTATCCGTTATTTCGAGCAGGTCTGTATACCCTGCTTCGGCGAATAAATTTGCGCCCTCCCATAAGGCGGATCCCCCCATGAAATAAATGGCTGATAAATTGGCATGCAGTGTGTTCCCTTGAGCGTATGCTGGATTGTCGTCGTTATTTTTTCCCGTTCCATCGAATGCCGAAGTACTGACTAACGGAGCGTTGATCCGCCCGCTGATTTCTCCGGAAACATTGACATCACCGATTTGGGTGCCAAAGCTCATACCGATCATGTGAATATCTTCCGGGAAGGCCAAAAAGTACTCTCCAACCCTGAAACCGTCGGCAGTGATGCTCGGCGCGTCCTCAACGGTGTAAATCCAATAGGGCATGTTTTCGTTAAAATGGACATAGTATAGCCCGAAATCCGTGTCTATTTTCTCAGATCGAAAGCGTAGACCAACGCCGTAGTTTTCAAAATTGGTCTCACCGAATTCACCCGTTGAGTTTCCGGCGCCCAGGTCGTCACCCCGATCCAGGTATGCAGGGCCAAACGGCGTATCGATACCTGGCAGAATGCGTTCTCCGCCGGCATCAATCATATCCGCGTCACTACAATAGCTACCTGCGGAGCACATCCGGCTTCTTCTCCACTCATATTGCCAATAGGCATTCAAACTCAAATTCGGTTTCAGTTGAATCTGCCCGGACAACTGCCCCGTTGGCATAAAGAGTTCTTTGGCCTGGGTCCCAGGGACGGTTTGCGCTTTGACCGCATCCAACGGCGCCTGCCCATGTGCAATCCCGTTTTTTGCCATGAAGAGCGTTTCTCCCCATATCATGGTGTGTCGACCGAGCCTAAAACTCACCGGCATATTTCCGAGTCGACCGCGGCCAAATACGAAAGCATCCAGCAATTCGACATTTTTCCCGTGAAGTTGTTCCGTATCATCGGTAAACTCGTCATTATCTCCGGTGCCATTGAATGTACCCGGAGAATCATTGTCGTTATCATTCAAGTAAACCGTGTCGACCCATGCAGCGCCGCTGATGCGGAACCCAAAATCCTTATATAAGACGTCCATCTCGGAGAAGACATCCAATCGATTGGATATGAGACCGCTATCAAAATTACGATCGCCATCATCGGCGTTGAGGTTGGCGCGACCAATCAGGTCATCGTCTTGATCTGCGACACGAAATCCAGCGCTGTATTTCAACGTCGTGTCCCATTTTACTTTTAAATCCGAACCGTCGTAGAGTTGAAAAGCATTCGCGCATACGACCATTAAAATTGAGATGATGGATGATAGAATTGCGTATACAGACCTTAGCCGCCATTGATTCAGTGTTGAAAATGCCGAAGAAACCATTCTTGCCATAGCCTCCCTCCCACGCCACGGTGTTAAAATGTTTATTGAATGCCGATAGAAAGCAGTGCTGCTCCACACAGCCGCCTAAATACGGTCTCATCCAGAGAAATACGGCCAAGCATACTTTTTTGTTAGTCATTTTATAAATTGCATTCATTTTCAGCGAAAAAAAAATTCTCGCCCCATCAAACACTTTCGCGTTATGCGGCGTTCAAGGTAGCAGATCTGATTCCGCTGCCTACAGTGATTATGAATCGGGTCAGGCGATAAGCAGGATTATGCATATAATGTGGTTACTGATTTGTGTCACCTATCGGTTCAAAAACGTTTAATGCAATTGGCAACCGGCTGTCAAGAAATTTATCGGCGCTTCCCAATCTTAATCGTTCCAACTTTAACCAGCCACATAAATGCATGTATGACCGACATGCATCCGGATACCGAAAACGTTATTTTGAAATTTCAAATATTAAAAAATGCTTGACAAGCCTTGCTTTTTGCTCGTTTAATTGGTGTCACTCTTTAGTGTTACTATTTAGTTCATACATTCCGGCGGCATGGGGTGCTTTTATTGGAAAAACAGTATTAGAGCACGTTTTCCCGTGTTTTTTTCTAACTTAGAGAGGTGGATAATAATTTATGAAAAAGATACGGTTTTCCGTAAACGGTATCCAGCATGAATGGATCGCCGATTCCAAAACAGTATTGCTTGATCTGCTTCGTGAAGACCTTGGGCTGACCGGAGCCAAGCAGTCATGTGACCGAAAGGGCCAATGTGGTGCATGTACCGTTATTATCAACAAAGAGGCAAAACGCGCCTGTCTCGTTCGTCTCAACGATTTGGGTGGTGCCGAGGTTATCACCATAGAGGGGGTCGGAACGCCTGACAATCCTCATCTTATACAGGAAGCCTTCGTTCTTGCAGGGGCAGTACAATGCGGTTTTTGCACACCCGGAATGATTATGGCCGCCAAAGCGCTGCTCGATAAACATCCTGATCCAAGCAACGACCAAATTGTTCAGGCCCTGCGCCGCAACCTTTGCCGCTGCACCGGATACAAAAAAATTATTGAGGCGGTAAAGCTGGCAGGCCGTTTCATTCGTGGAGAAGTCAGCCCGGACGATATCCGACCGCAGCCTGATCAGAATAACATGATGGGCAAATCATGGCCCAGGCCCTCCGCCATGGCGAAGGCGTGCGGGACGGCCCACTTTACTGCCGATTTCCATCTTCAGGGAGCACTCGAGCTTGCTGTTTTGCGGAGCACGGTGCCCCATGCCCGTATCGTTGCCATCGATACCACAGCAGCCATGGCGTTTCCAGGGGTTGCGGGGGTGATGACAGCGGCCGATATTAAAGGCACCAATCGCCTCAAATATCTGGTGCCGGACCGGCCTGTTCTTTGCGAAGACAAAGTTCGCTATATCGGAGATCCGATTGTTGTCGTGGCCGCAGAAACCCGGTCACAGGCGGAAACCGCCCTTGCCGCGATCAACGTCGCGTTGGAGCCATTGCCGGTAATGGAGAGTCCCCAGTCATCCTTAGCAGAGGACGCCCTACCCATTCATGACGAATTTCCTAATCTTTGCTATGAGCAACCCCAAATCAAAGGCCAGGCGGAAGAGGCGCTGAACACCTCGGCAACCGTGATTGAAGCCCATTTTCAAACCCAGGTCAATCATCAGGCCCCGCTCGAACCCGAAGCCACCATCGCCTTCTGGGAAGACGCAGATGACCCCGAGGAAAAAGACAGACTGGTGATCATCGGCCGCAGTATCAATATCCATTACCATCTGGGGATGCTTCAAGATGCACTGGGATGGGAGGACATGAAGTATATCGAGGCGTATTCCGGTGGTCAGTTTGGCATCAAGATCGATGTCATTTCAGAGGGTATCGCCGGTGCCGCCGCCATTCATTTCCGCCGTCCCGTCCGCTACATCCCCACGTTGACCGAAAGCATGTTGATGACCTCTAAACGACATGCGTTCCAGCTGGACGTTAAGTTAGGCGCGGACGAGCGAGGCTATTTGACGGCTTACTGCAATGACTTCATCATTGATAAAGGCGCATACTACTCCATTGGCCATGTCGTCGCTTACCGAAGTATGCTGATGCTGTCCGGTTCCTATCACATACCCAACGTCAAAGCGCGCGTCAGAATGGTTTACACCAATAATCCCTGGGGCAGTGCGGCAAGAGGGGCCGGGCCACCTCAGGCCAATTTCGCATTGGAATGCGCCATGGATATGCTTGCGGACAAAACCGGCATCGACCCCTTGGAATTCAGGCTGCGCAATTCATTGCAACCCGGCCAAAGCAAATCCACCGGTCGTGTGGTTAGCCAATGGCCCCTGGCTGAACTCATTGAATCAATACGGCCGCATTATCAACGCGCAATAGAAAATGCCAAGCCTTTCAGACAGGGAAAAATCAGGCGCGGCGTGGGTATCGCCACCGGATCTTTTGGCATTGGTGGACCTGGTGATATTTCCGTGGCTTCGGTCGAATTGGATGACGATGGTGGCATCAGTATATACGCTGCAGCTGCCGATCCGGGAGAAGGCAACGACTCCATGTTGGGCCAGTTAACAGCACAATTCATGGGAATTGCCATTCAGCGTATCCGCCTGCACACCCGTGATACCGATCAAACGGCCGCCAGTGGACCTGCTGCCGGTAGCAGGATTACCTATATGATCGGCGGTGCGCTGATCAATGCCTTGACCCATCTCAAAACCGCCATGCAAGAAACAGGGGCCAAAACAGGGGCAGAGCTGGAAAAGGCAGGAAAAGCCAGACGATATCTGGGACAGAAGAAGAACGAAGATGCAGGACCCCTTGATCCGCATACCGGTCAAGGCCCTTCGTTCGAATCCCAGGTTCATGCCGTTCAGCTTGCCGAACTCGAAGTCGACATGGAAACGGGCAAAGTGAAAATGCTGAAGATGACCACTGCCGTCGATGCCGGGCCGGTGATCAATCCACTTAATCTGACCGGGCAAATTGAAGGCGGGATGGACATGGGCGTCGGGTATGCCCTTAGAGAGCAGTATATCCCCGGAAAAACCAAGGACTGGGTGACATTCAAGTTCCCGACCATACGTGATCATTTCGAAATGGAAACCATCATTCGGGAAACCCCCAGGCCAAATGGTCCATTGGGTGCCACCGGCATCGGTGAAATGTGTATGGTGCCGACGGCACCGGCAGTGATCAATGCGATCAAAAATGCAACGGGTGTATGGATACGCGATCTTCCGGCCACCCCTGATAAAATCAAATCCGCTATCGAAACGATTGCCGGACGTCAATGATTTATTGACATACCAAACGTTTATTCAGTATATAGCATGCCTGAACTTTTCGAAAGCACAAAAATTAAGGGTCTGGAAATCAAGAATCGGTTCATTCGTTCTGCAACATGGACGGGGATGGCGTCTGCCTCCGGGTATTGTACCGAAAAGCTTACCCAGTTCATCACCCGACTTGCACAGGGAGGCGTTGGCTTGATTATCACCGGGCATGCGTTCGTGCGCCGTGATGGTCAAGCGGCCCCATGGCAGCTTGCCATCGATAGCGATGATTTGATCGACGATCTGAGAAAGATGACAGATGCGGTCCATCATGCGGGTGGTAAGGTTTTCATGCAACTTTCTCATGCAGGCAGTCGTGCGGATACCGAACTTACGGGGATTAAAGCAATCGGGCCTTCCATTCAAAGAAACGCGAAAGGAATTGAATGCCGTGCAATGTCCGATCGTGATATAGAGGAGATTGCAGCGTCATTTGGACAGGCTGCCGTTCGTGCCAAATTGGCCGGATTTGATGGGGTGCAGATTCATGCAGGACATGGTTATCTGTTGAACCAGTTTCTCTCTCCACGGCACAATGATAGAAGTGATCGCTATGGCGGAAAAATCGAAAATCGTGCTCGAATCGTACTCGACGTCTATCACAAAATTAGAAATGATACCGGTGACGCGTTTCCGGTCATCATCAAAATCAATTCCCAGGACCATGCGATAGGCGAATTCGTTGTAAACGACATGCTGGATCTGGCAACCCTGTTACAAACAGCAGGTATTGATGCCATAGAGCTAAGCGGCGACCGACATCACGTGAATCGTTCGATATCCACCAGCGAAGGAATGGCTTCCACGGAGAAAGAAGTTTATTACGCCCGACAAGCGAAATTGTACAAGGAAAAAATGATTACGCCGCTCATTTTAGTCGGAGGAATCCGCTCTTTTCACATCGCCAAGCAGATTGTCAATGACGGCGTGGCAGACTATGTTTCATTATGCCGCCCACTCATCAGAGAACCTGCCCTGATCAACCGCTGGAAGTCCGGAAACGTCCAAAAATCCGCCTGCATATCGGACAATCTGTGCATAAAACCAGCACTTCAAGGCAGGGGATTACATTGTGTCGCAGAAAAGCATAAGGAGATAAATCTTGTCTCGAAAAGACATTAAGGCAAAAAGACAAAAGAAAATCAAACACATCCTCGAAAAAGCCACCGAAGCTTTCGCCGATAAAGGATATTCCGGTGTAAGCACCAATGAAATAGCGGATCTAGCAGGCATCAGCAAACGCAGCATGTATTATTACATGGGGGATAAAGATACCCTTTACAGTTCTGTAATTAATGAAATTCTCGAGGTGGGAGGAGCTTTCTTAGCCAAAAAGGGCAACAATTGGGACCAGCTTACGTCATCCGAAAAACTGCATTATTTCATCAAGTCCGTTGCCCAAATTGGAAAGAACAATACCATTCATTCAATTGTCGTCAGGGAACTGCTTTCAGGTGGAGAGTTTTTGCCAGAAGACTTCATTACCCGGTCAATGGGCCTAATCGTCGACTTTTTCAGGGACATCCTCGATGAAGGGATTGAAAAAAAGGAATTTCACAGTATTAATCCTCTGATCGGTGCGTTAATGATCTTGTCCTTCTTCGTTTATTGGAAAATGACCATCCCTCACATCCAAGACACATCTGAATATTATGATTATATTAAAATTTTTGGTGTTGATGTAAGCGATGCACTGATAGACGAAGTGCATGGGATGTTTTACAAATTACTCACAACGGAGTAATATTGCTTGGATTTCGCTTGTTCAAATCTTAAGTTGAAAAATTAGCTATTCATAG
>NZ_BBCC01000039.1 GCF_001311845.1 Desulfosarcina cetonica JCM 12296
CCACGGGGCGGGACATCCTGGCCCTGGCCGAGGCCGTGGCCGAGTCGGTTCAGGCGACCTTCGGGATTCGGCTGGCGCGCGAGGTGCGGGTGGTGGGAAACGTGTGAATCGATCGCAACGCTTTAGACCACCTCATTTTGTTGCGGGTTCAGGCAGAACCCAACGCGTCAATGCCAAATGCCAAAATCCGAATGTCAATTGAAGGATTGTATCGATTGTAGATGGATAGAATGCTTTCAATTGGCATTTGTCATTGGACATTTGACATTGTCGCATCTGGATGGTAGCGGATGGCAGCCACTCGAACAACGATAATCCGCTACCGCGAACCTTGACGAAAGACCACCCATGATATCCAACGATACGCTGATCGCGTTTTTCATGGCATCGATCCTGCTCGCCCTGGCCCCCGGGCCGGACAACATCTTCGTTCTCACCCAGTCGGCCCTACGGGGCAAGCTGGCCGGCCTGCTGGTGACCCTGGGGCTGTGCACCGGCCTGATCGTTCACACCACGGCCGTGGCCTTTGGCGTGGCGGCGATCTTCAAGGCCTCGGCCCTGGCCTTCACCGCCCTGAAGCTGGTCGGCGCCGGCTATCTTCTCTACCTGGCCTGGCGGATTTTCCGCGCCTCGGCGGAAACCATCGCCACCGGCCAACGCAGCGAACTGAGCTATGGCCGGCTTTATCGGCGCGGCATCATCATGAACGTCACCAACCCCAAGGTGTCGATCTTTTTCCTGGCCTTCCTGCCCCAGTTCGCCGATCCGGCCCGTGGCTCGCTGACCCTGCAGATGCTTCTTTTGGGCGGGGTTTTCATCGTTTCGACGATCCTGATCTTCGGCGGCATCGCCCTTCTGGCCGGCACCATCGGCGGCTGGCTCAACCGGTCGCCGCGCACCCAGGTGATCATGAATCGCCTGGCCGGGACGGTTTTCGTGGGGCTGGCCCTGAAACTGGCCACGGTCAAACAGTGATGGTTGCCGGTGAATCCATGCCGGATGGCCCTGCGTCGCCAACGATTCGCCGGATGCGGCCGGAAGCGGAGTACTTCTTCCAGGAGGGCTGCTTTATCCTCGAGCTGGCCAACACCGCCGACGATCCGGCGGTTTCCATCGCCCGGGCGCGGGTCACGCCCGGCGTGACCACCCGCTGGCACCGCCTGTTGGGGATTACCGAGCGCTATGTGATCCTCGAAGGCCGGGGACAGGTAGCGGTGGGCGATCAGCCGCCCCGGACGGTCGGTCCCGGCGACGTGGTGACCATTCCGCCGCAGTGCCCCCAGCGCATCACCAACACCGGTGATGTCGATCTGGTTTTTCTGGCCGTTTGCACGCCGCGCTTTGTTCCCGAGGCCTACCAGGAAAGCGAATAGACCTCTTCTCAACCTTCCGGGATCGGCTGGGCCGCGCGATGTGCCGTGCCGTGGTTCAAATCCCTGCGCCAGGTGCAGACCAGGAAGACCAGGATGCCCGCCACCATGGTCAGGCTGCCGAGCATGAAGGCGTGGCGCAGCTCGAAGAGGTCCATCATCACCCCGGCCAGCACCGATCCGAGGAGCATGCCCAGGCTGTGGGCCACGGTCAAAAGCGCCATCACCGAGCCCATGGCCTCGCTGCGGCTGCCCCACAGCACGGCCACGGCCATCAGGGCCGGCATGCAGATGCCTCCGCCCAAACCGAAGACGATGCTGGCGTAGAACATATACCAGAACCCCGTGGCATGACTGAAGGCGTAAACCGAGGCGGTGACGATGGCGCCTCCCAAAAGGACCAGACGCTTGCGCTCGAAGCGGTCCGCCGCCCAGCCCATGGGAACCTGGATCACCCCGCTGACGAAAATGCCCAGGGTGACCAGAATGCCGATGGCCGATGCGGAGATGGAAAACTGGGTATCGGCGAAGACCGGCAGGAACCCCCAGATGATGCCGATGCAGGCCGTGTAGGCCAGGCGGAAGAAACATAGCCCGGCCAGGGTGGGATCGGTGATCAGGCGAGACCACTGCAGCGGCACGCGGCCTTTCTGGACGACGTTTTCCTTGGCGGTGGGCGGCAGAAACACCAGGCTGCAGACGAAGGCGATGATGGAGAGAGCCCCCATGCTGATGAAGGCATCCCGCAGGCTGAAGCGGTCCTTGATGACCCCGCCGATCATGGGCCCGGCACTCAGACCGATCATCAGCGACATGTTGAAGAGCCCCATGATCCAGCCCTCCTTGCCCTTGGGCGTGATGTCGCCCACGTAGGCCTGGACCACCGGCATGATCATGGCCGAGGTGATGCCCTGGATGAAGCGGATCCCGATCAGGGTCTCCACGTTGATTGAGAAGATGAAGGCCACCGAGATGACCGCGTAGGAGAAGAGACCGGCAACGATGAAGGGCTTGCGGCCCTTGCGATCCGAAAGGCGTCCGAACAGGGGCAGGAAAAAGGTCCGCGAAAGGGAGAAGGCACCGAAGATCAGGCCGATATAGAGGCCGGACGCTCCCAGGTCGTGGGCATAGACCGGCAAAAGGGGCACCACGATGCCCACCCCGGTGACAGCGGTGAAGATGGAGAAGAAGAGGGTGGCGAAGACTCTGCGATGGACGCTGTTCATGGGGCTTTCAGGTGCCGCTTCTTTGAGAAGGTGCCGGTAAAACCGTTGTCAATGACGGTAAAATACAATATTTACCCCAGCAGGCGGGCATTGTTCATTGCCCATTTCCGGATGGACACGAATTACGAGGACAACGGCATGGACCCATACCAGACCCTGATGGAAAAAGCAAAAAAAGGATTCCGCGCGCTCGACGTTCCCGATTCCCTTGTTGCCGACGCCTGAAAGGGCTTTCGACCTGGCTGAAGGACCCCCTGTTTGCCGTCTATGTTCCCCAAATCGCGCATTTTGTGGAGACGGCCCAGTGGGATTTTCTGTTGGACGCCTTTTACCAGGTGATTCCCTTTGGCACGGGCGGCCGGCGGGGGTTGGTGGGCATCGGCCCCAACCGCATCAACCCCTGGACCATCCAGGCCTCGGCCCAGGGGCACAGTCAGTACCTGGTCAGTGCCCACGGCGAGGCGGCCCGGAAGCGGGGCGTGGTGCTGGCCTATGACGTGCGCCGGTTCACCGATACCCGATGCTATGCCGCCGACCGGCCCAACCCGGTGGCCGGTCTGGACGGCCGGCAACTGGCAGAAGCCGCGGCCCAGGTCTACACGGCCAACGGCATCCGGGTGCACCTGTTCGACGGCCCGCGCAGCACACCGGAACTCTCCTTTGTCATCCGCCATCTGGATGCCGTCTCCGGATGCGTTTTTTCCGCCAGCCACAATCTGCCCACGGACAACGGCAAGAAGGTTTACGACCAATACGGCGGCCAGTTGATCCCGCCCCACGACCAGGATCTGGTGGACGAAGTCACCGGCAATGTGGCCGCCATCCAGACCCTGGATTTGGACGTCGCCCGCGAAAAGGGTCTCTTGACCCTGATCGGCCAGGCGGTGGACGCGGCCTACCAGGCGGCCGTGGCCGAGCTGACCCTCAGCCCGGCGCGTGGCATCAAAATTCTCTACAGCCCGTTGCACGGCACGGGCCTGACCTCGGTCTACCCCGTGCTCAAGCAATTGGGGCACGACATTCATCTGGATCCGGCCACGGCCAATCCCAGCGGCGCCTTCGAGAACGTGACCTTCAACATTCCCAACCCCGAGGTGATCCAGTCCTTCGACGCCTCCCTGCCGGGTGCCGATGCCATTGCCGCCGACGTGATCATGAGCACCGACCGGACGCCGACCGCATCGGCATCATGGTGCGCCACGCAGGCACCTGGCGATTTCTCAACGGTAACGAGATCGGCATCGTGCTCTGCGCCTACGCCCTGGACCGCTACCGGGCCAAGGGGGAACTCACGCCGCGTCACGTGATCATCAAGACCGATGTCACCTCCTCGCTCATTGAGGCGATCGCCGCGGAAAACGGCATTCAGTGCATCGGCGATCTGCTTGTGGGCTTCAAATACATCGGTGAGGAGATGAACCGCCTGGAGGCAGCCGGCCACTCGGCCGACTTCATCCTCGGCACCGAGGAGAGTCACGGCTTCATCATGGGCAACTACGTGCGGGACAAGGATGCCGCCAGCGCGGCCGTCTGGCTGGCCGAGCTGGCCGCCATGCTCAAGGCCGAGGGGCGCAGCCTGGTGGACTACCTGGACGACATCTACGCCCGCTACGGCTACTGCCACAATTATCTCACCGAAATTCGCCTCTTGGGCGCCAAGGGCATCGGGCAGATCAACCGCATCATGCAGCACCTGAGGGAAACGGCCATCGAACGTATCGGGAGGTTTGTCGTGACGGAGAAGATCGACCGCTGGCAGGGCGATCCCCAGCCCCATTTGTCGTCCACCGATACCGCCTCGCGCAATGTCTTGATTCTGAAACTCCAGCCGACGCCCGAGACCCGCGGCATCCGCGTGACCGTGCGGCCGTCGGGCACCGAGCCCAAGTTCAAGATCTACATCGAAGTCCTTGGCCGGCCGTTTGAACGGGCTGTGGGCGAGGCCGCCAAGGCCGGCATCATCGACATCCAACAGCGCCTGGAGCGGGACTTCATGACCTATTGCTACGGGATCCTGGGGGTGGATTTCCCCGAGCGTGGATTCCTGCTCTTCTGGCAGCTACCCCTGGACGACAAGATGGCCTACTTCGCCATCGAGAACCGATTGGCCGGGTTGACGGACATCAAAGATGGCGTCGAACGCAAGGCCCGCATGGACGACCTGCTGGCTTTTCTCGGCGCCAATCCCGTGCAGAAGGTGGACGCGGCTTTTACCGCCCGCTATGGCAAGGGCGTGCTGGATTATCTGGGGCTGGCGTAGCCGGCCGGAAGCGCTCCATGAAGGGTTTATTTCAGACGTAGCGTTGGCGCAATGCAGTCTCGATAAATCGCTTCCTGTTCGTCCAGGATCTCGTTGAGGATGTCCGGGGTCGTGCGTTGGTTCATGAGCACCACGCGCAAAACCACCATGTCGGGCCGGCCGGATCGTCGCAACGTGGTCCGGGAAACGAAACTGTTGCCGGCCTCGCGTTGCATCCGCTGAAGCTTGATATTGATTTTATTCAACAGCCGCAAACGGACGTCTTCGTTCAGGGTCCCTTAGCGTCGTTGGCGCCACGCAGCGCGTCGGGTACAAGACGGTAGGTCAAAATGTTGAGCTCGGGAGCCGTGATCAATTCGAACATGGGGCGACGGGTGATCTCTTCGGCAAACGCGCGGGCGATGTCGATGCCGTGGTCGAGGAGCAACGCATATCCGCCGGCCCCCATGATATCCAAAGCGCTTCCCAGCACCAGGCAAGTGGCGGAACGCGAACCCGCCAAGGAGTGAATGCCAAGATCGACCGAGCCCGGACGGTTGATGTAGGCGGCATGGTAAGCCACGGCATCCATGGCCTGGGGGTCCCTGAAGAACACCATGCCATTGCTCATGGGCAGGTAGAATTGTTTGTGGCCGTCAATGGTGATCGAATCCGCCAACTCGATGCCTTTGAGCAATCCACGATAGCGTTCGGACAGCAGCACCGGCCCGCCCCAGGCCGCATCCACATGAAAGTGGACGCCGAATTCGCGGCACAGGTCGGCGATGGCCGGCAGGGGGTCCACGGCGCCGGTTTCCGTTGTACCGGCGATGCCGATAACGGCCATGACGGATGTTTCCGGATCCCGGTGATGCGCCTTGAGGGTGCGTTCGAGCACTTTCAGATCCATGTGGTTGGCGCTGTCCACGGGAATCGGCGTTACCGCATCGTAGCCCAGCCCCAACACCCCGGCCGATTTGCGGATGGAGTAGTGCCCCAATTGAGATACCATGATTGTCAGCCTGCGGAGGCCACGGTCTTTTAGGGCAGCGGCCAATCCATCGCGTTCGGCTCCGGCGCCGCCCGATGTGGCGGGCAGCAGTCGGTTCCGAGCCACCCAGAGGGCGGTAAGATTGGCCAAGGTGCCGTCTTCCACGAATGACCCCAGGGTGCTTTCCGGCTTCTGGATATGTGTATCGTAGAAAGTTTCGTCGAGATCGAACAACAGCCGGTGAACCTTGGCCAGCACCTGGCGCTCATAAACACTCACCACCTTAGAGGTTTCGATTTTCACCGGATTTTGGTTCAGTGCAGCAACGATGGTGCTCAGATGCACCATGAAAAAGGGAATGGCCGAGGTCATGTGGCCGATAAAATAGGGGGAGGAGATATTGACTGCCTGGGGGGCGATCTCCTCGATGATCTCGGTGATAACCTCCGCCAGCTTTTTAACCGGGGTACGTTCGATTTTCGATGAGGTAAACTGCGTAGCCAGCTTTTTCAAGGGAATCTCTTCGGTGATTCCCACGTGCTTGCCCAGAAAATCGTGCAGGCCAAACAGGATCTGCTCCATGTACTTGGTGAGCACGTTTCGCGACTGTTCGTTTTCCGGCCGGTGGAAGATGCGCTCCAGCGCCTCATGATCGGCTACCAGTTGAGGCCGACTTTTTTGCTCTCTCATCGAAAATGCCTCGCCTGAAAAATGAATGGCAATTTCCCAATATCAATCCGCTGCATGTTTGAATGACACCTTTATCCGTACGCGATAGTCGATGATCTTACCATTTTCCAGCGTCATATCCAATTTGGAAATTTCCGCCACTCTAAGATCCTGCAAAGAGGCTGATGCGGTTTCCAGGGCGTTGTCTGCTGAAATTTCCCAGGACGCCTGGCTGGTTCCCACCAATTCGATGACGTTGTAGTCACTTTCGCTCATTGATCCCTCCTTTTGTTTCTCAGTTGACCGTGTCGGGTGCATACCTGAATACGTAAAGGCTGATCGGATAATCCTAAATTGAGCTATGATAGTGTATTGAGATTACCTTGCACCGCCTTCCCGTGTCAATTGTTGTGATTGATGGGAATGGGGCGGTATCCCAAATGATACGGCACAATGACAGGTGGATGGGATTGCCCCTGCTTTTGATGGTTTCATGGCAGTTGTACATTGCAAAATAGGATAATGTATTGATTTTCAGTAATAATCTTGTTGACATGGAGGGGCTTTGGATATGAGTATATCCTAAAAATGAAAAGTGGAAAATTTCTGGGTTTATTTTCCACTTTTCACAAGTAATATGCCAATACGTGGAAAATAGTCCATTCTATAACCGCAATACGTGGAAAACTTTCCACTTATTGTCACTGTTCGCATGGATACCGACTAATGGATATTGCATTATTTATAGCTCAATTCTTTCTCATAATTTTGATAGGGGTCGGAATAAATTATATAAAAAAATTGCCTGGAAGACTGCATAAAGAAGGTGAGATCAGATATGAATATGGTTTCAAAAAAGACTTAGAAGCAATAAAAGCATCTTTAACTCAAGAAAATCAATTGCAAACAATTAGGTATCAAGAAAGCCAAGCCAGAATGGCTGAGGAATATATTGAATTTATAGATTATTTTAATAGTGTGTGGACGGATCGAAAGGTTCAAAAAGAGATTGCATCAAACCCTAAGAAACAGATGGAATTTAATAAGAAAATGGTTTCTCTCGGGATATGGCTCTTTATTTTTGGGTCTGATAAAACAGTAAAAAAATATCTTGGATTTAGAGCGACATCCCAACCAGATGCAAGTGGAAATCCTCATGATGTGTTAATACGGTTTGGGGAATTGGTTTTACAAATGCGGCGAGACCTTCTTCATCCCGATTCAACATGTTCAGAAGATGATTTCCTAAACATGTTTATTACGGATTGGGAGAATGAAAGAAAGAAACTTGCTGCACGTAATACGACTGAACAATAAAATGCGAACAAATCGTTGGAGAGGGACCAGGCTTACTGCGCGGCCTTTCGGAAGCCCTTGGTTCAGGAAAATTTAACTTTTTTACCGGAAGTTTTGGGGTTTAAAAGCCTGGCCCCTCAACTCCCCGTTCTGTCCCAGCTACCAATTGACAATTGTATATAACCATGATATACAAAACCACATGGTTAAACCGACCAAAATATTGGCGAATTGCACTGGTTTCGAATGGGACCATGGGAATATTCCTAAGAATTGGGAGCGGCATGATGTTTCAACTGTGGAATGCGAACAAATATTTTTCAATAAACCAATTATTGTAAAACGTGATAAAGTGCACTCTTTATCTGAAAATCGCTATTATGTACTCGGCCGCACCAACATGAATCGATTGCTTTTTGCCGTTTTCACTGTTCGCGATGATAAAATTCGGATTATTTCAGCAAGAGACATGACGGAAGGGGAAACGGAAGGGTACTTAAAATGAAAAAGAAGAAGATTCCTAAATTCAAAAATGAGGCAGAGGAACGCCTTTTTTGGCAGCAAAACGATTCTTCTGATTATATCGATTGGTCTGAGGCTGAAGAGGCTGTTTTTTCAAAGCTAAAACCTTCGACGCGCACCATTTCCATACGCCTCCCGGAATCAATGCTCGAAGATTTAAAATTGTTAGCTAATAAGCGTGATGTTCCGTATCAGTCTCTACTGAAGATTTTTTTGTCTGAACGAATCGATTCTGAATTGCACCATTAATATATATTCAGACAGAACATCTGCCTTCAGCAGACCGCGGGAAGATCGCCGCGGCTGCTGAGGCTGGCGTTATCGCGCGAGCAAAGCTCGGCGCATCTTGCAGGGTGCAAGTCCCTGCCGGGAGGAAAGTCAGTAATGGCTTTCTGTAAGGGTTAGCCACCCACCCGTATCGAGCCTTGGTCCATGGCGGAGATACTTTCTACTCATTGTAAGTGTTGGACGCCGATGTATTGGCTGGAAACGAGCCGCGACCCGGGCAACCGGTGCCATTCGCGGAAGGTCTCACCCCACTGACCGATCAATGGAGTAGGGTATTGAACAAGATGGGCTAAGCGTAGGCAGAGAATCCTGTAGGCCGCAGGGGAGATCGCGCACCCTGAAGTGCTGGTACAGCTTCGAAATTACAGTTGCGGACGCCGAGGGTTTTAACGGTCGCCGAAGGCAACACAGAAGCATCCGTTTTGGCGAGGATGTGGAGGTCCGCCGGAGTCCACAGGCCGTGGCATGCAGGAAGAGATGCGTCGGAGAACTCGGGAAGCCCCAAAGGTTCCAGGCAAAGAAAGATGGTTCATTACAGTTGTGAAATGCTGAGTTCCAACGTCTGGTGGGAGGACTGCGATAGCCCTCTATGAATAGTCTGACGAAACACCAAAGGTAACCCAAAAACGGTGCAAATACGAAATGCGCGGCGTCCATAAAGAACAGGTGGCGCTGACCGGCCTTTGCCTGTTCTATTCTTGGTTCAAGGTCTTTTTTTTAAATTCTTCTTGGGCTTCGAGGTCCGCACCCGCAGGGACTGATCCGACTTTGCGGTACTTCATGCCAAGCTTTTTTAGAAATACACCAACTTGGGTCTTGCTGCGTCGAATTCCGGTCAGCCTTTCGATTTCAGCAGCAGCTTGCGCAATATTGGCAACCGGATTCTCCCGAAAATGCTGTTCAATCGAATCGCTATATTTTTCAAGTTCACTTTGAGGACGGTGAAAATTGACTTTTCTAATTTCATCAAGGCCGCCTTGACGGTAAAGTCGCAAGTATTTTGTCACGGCATTGTCACAAGCACCCGATATTTTCGCAATCTGTTTGTGTGGAAGCCCCTGACTTTTTAGCCAGAGGACTTCCATCCTGCGCTGAACTCGGGGAATGGGATGATGAAACCTTTCATAGTCAATAGCTTTAAGATCCTGGTCAGAAAATACTACTTTAATCATTAGTCTCTCCCTGGCGGCTCATTGAAGGTTCAATGCATCCAGGGTAGTATGGCAAATAATACCACTTTTGTCCCGTAGAAAATTAATATCGGCGGTAATTTTCACATTTTATTGCCATTCGCAGTATAACTCGCCAACCAGTCAGTTGAGGGGACGCTGGCATTTTTTCTTGTAGATCTTTCATCGCGCCCTCACTTCACCGTTCGGCGGCGAAAGCGCTGCCACTGAGACTGCATCATATTTGGGATACAGTAGAAGGAGAGCGTGATGTCTGACATCCAATCAATACACGAATTTGACCTCAATATGATCTGTGAATATTTCTCGGCCTTGACTCGCCAGGGACCTGGTAGCCCTGAAATCACTAATAGGGCATTTGACTTCATAGATGGGATAAATTCTGATTCCCATGTTGCCGATATTGGCTGCGGCACAGGCGGACAGACGATGGTCTTGGCTCAGAGAGTTTCCGGCAAGATCACCGGGATAGATCTGTTTCCGAGATTTATCGATCTATTTAATGCCAATGCCAGGCAGCATGGGCTGAATGATCGGGTGACGGGATGCGTTGGTTCTATGGATAATCTCCCATTCGATCCAGGCAAGATAGACCTGATATGGTCTGAAGGCGCAATCTACAATATTGGTTTTGAACGTGGCCTTCGTGAGTGGAGACAGTATATAAAAATAGGGGGTTACATCGCTGTTTCGGAGGTGTCATGGTTCACGGATAAGCGTCCTGACGAAATTGAGGACTTCTGGATGGAAGCATATCCTGAGATTAATACGATTCCTGTGAAATTGGCGCAAGTGCAGACGGCGGGCTATATGCCGGTGGCATGTTTCGCTTTGCCGGAATCCTGCTGGCTTGATCACTTCTACTCACCGCAAGCTGAAGCGCAGAAGATATTTTTGGCGAAACACCCTAAAGATGCATCCGTAAAAGGGTTTATTGAAAATCAGAGGCACGAGCAGCGCCTATACGAGAAGTATAAGAAATTCTATGGGTATGTATTCTATATCGGGAAAAAAATATAGCTGCAGGGCAGCTGCCTTTCGAGTGTCGACATGCCGCCCAGTCCCTCATGCTCGGCGCATCTTGCAGGGTGCAAGTCCCTGCCGGGAGGAAGGTCGGCAATGGCTTTCTGTAAGGGAGATTGGTAGTGAATGGGACTACGAAATTCACGTCCATGAAGCCGCAGAACAGTATCTGGGATCGGAGGAATTTTTTCGCCTCCGGGAGCGGTTCGCGTCCGTTCCCGGAGTTGATGAATGTGAACACGAGGACCGTGAGGTGTTTTTGGTTCGAACGCATTCCCTTGATACTCAGGACATCTTGGATGCTTTCTGGTCTCAGTTCCTTAAAGCGGCGGAGACTGGGGTAGTAGATGAGGAGCGCTAGCATCGCAAGCTACTTCAAACAGCGATAATAGCTGTTTACATTATAAACGGCCGCCAGAGGGTTGTGGCCAAGCATCCTGTCTTTAACGGCAAGTATTGTGCAGGGAGCCTCAGCATACTTAAGGAACAGGGAATCGTGACCAACACAAAGGCCCAAAAGGACATTAAAATCAGTTTTTTCCGTGTTCAATATCATGGCCTGCAAGATCGGATTGCACATGGCCTCCTCAGCCCTATCCAATGCGATATGATGTTCTTTGCCGACACCAATCCGTTCTTTAGAAATTCTTCCAACTTTGCATATTGCCGAAACGACCTCAAACTTTCTCGATAAAAAAATCTTCTCTACAACCTTTGCTTCATTTCTCAAACCAAGGCAAAAAGCGATGCCTAAACGTTTGTAGTGCATCCTCGCCGCAAATTCCATTGTTTCTTCGATTCGGGTTTTTGATGCTCTAAGATTTTCATATCCGAGATCCTTGTTCAAATAACCTTCCGATTCTTGTATCGAAGATTGTTTGGCAAATTCAGAAATACTGGGCTTGTCATATTCCTTCAGGCTTTGTTCTGCAAGTTCTGCCAAATTTCGAGTAGGGCAGAAATGGGGAGCTTTACCATCCTTTTTTTGGCATAATCGGTCTGATGCTTTAAAAGGACAACGGGCACAGGAAGGGGTTTCATTTTGCATGACTGATTCCTTCAAAATTCTGTTATATGGGATGGTCTATGGAGCACGCCGTCGACAGATCAATAATAATTGATATCTGATCAAAAGAACATATTTTCCCAGTAGAAATCAAGGCAATTTATACGCATGTTCGGGGGGATTCTTTCTATGTGGATTGAGCGTATCCGGAGCTTGTATTTGGCGGTAAATCGTTGCCACGGCATTACTCGTTCATATTTTTACACCTGTGGATTCTATTCGTTTTCCATGGCAATTCGCCCGGGAAATGGCAACCCACGGTCCGACCGCCGCGGCTGGGGGGCAACCGACGCATGGGGGTGTTTGCCACCCGTTCCGGTTTTCGGCCCAATCCCATCGGCATGTCGAGTGTGGTCCTGGAAGGCATGTGTCGCGAAAGGGGGCAGCTTTTGCTCGAGCTGTTCGGTGTCGACATCCTGGATGGGACGCCGGTGCTGGATATCAAACCGTACCTGCCCTATGCGGACCGGATCGCGGAAGCGACCGGCGGATTTGCCACTCAGCCGCCCCGTGCCTGCCTGCGGGCCGACTTCACCGACGCGGCAAGGCAGGCCCTCGTGACGATCGAACGCCGTTATCCGGGATTCGCCGGGTTGGTGACCTATGTGCTGGGGGCGGATCTGAGACCGGCCTATGCGGATACCACGGATACCATTCATAAATATTGGATTGAATCTTGAAAAAGCTGATTTCAACGAGAATGAAGGCAGAAGATTTTTTACAGTAAAAATCGATAGGTAGGGTTAATGACCGCCCACTAAAGCGGACCGGGAAAAGCGGTAGTATTTTTGACATTGCCATTTGTTTAAGGCCCTAATTATACTGAACGTATGATATGTGGTTATTCCCGGACCGATTGGTTCAACCGATAAGCGGGCTACGCGCCGCTTATCGGCCGCGAGATGCAAGCCGCGACTGTTATACGTTTCTATGGATTATATGAATTGAACAATGGGAACAAAATGAAAGAAAATGGAAGATTGATATTTTTCTGTGGAAAAATGGGTGCTGGTAAAACGATAAAATCAAAAGAAGTAGCTCACGATCAGAATGCTGTGCTTATTTCTGAAGATGAATGGTTAGAATCGCTATATCCGGGACAGATTAAAAAATTCGATGACTATCTTAACTTCTCTCGTCAGTTAAAGCCACTGGTAACATCTCATGTTCAAAATATTTTACGCACAGGAACTGATGTGGTTATGGATTTTCCGGCCAATACAGTTTCTCAGCGAAAATGGTTCAAAACTTTATATGCTGAAATTAATGCGCCTCATGAACTGATTTATCTGAATGTTAGTAACGAAATTTGCCTTAAACAGATCGCACAAAGGCGCACTGAACAACCAGAAAGAGCATCCTTTGACACTGAAGAAGTCTTTCATCATGTAACAAGTTTTTTTGAAGAACCAAGTGCAGACGAAGGCTTTAATATCAAGCAAATTGATCGGAGCAGCGTATAACCTCTGCTTTAACTGTGACGGCAAAAAGCCGCCGCGCGTTAAGCAACCGTTATGAGAAAACAATCAAAGACCCAATATGCATGTCTACTTAAAAAAATTACCGCTCTTGCTGTTTCTCTGCATTTTGACAGGTTGTAGTACCGTTCAAACTGGCGCCGGAGGTAACTGGATCGGATTTACAGAATCTGGCAAAGCCTCATACTATGCGGACAAACATCAGAATAGAAAGACCGCTAGTGGCGAACTTTATAAGCATGATTTGAAAACGGCCGCTCATAAAAGGTTGCCATTCGGGTCAAATGTAAAGGTAACCAATATCAAGAATGGCAAAAGTGTAATTGTAAAAATTAATGATCGCGGGCCGTTTGTCAAAGGTCGCATTATCGATCTTTCAAAATCTGCCTTCCGCACCATAGGTAATACATCTTCTGGTCTAATCAGCGTAAAAATTGAAGTGTTGCGATAGCACATAACAGGGCGCTTTCTTTTCAGGCTGAAGAATTGGATTTGATCTGGTCAGAAGGAGCCCTCCTTAGTTGACGGATGTGTAACAAACATCTTAGTTAAATCAAGAATCCAGAGGATATTTATGAAAAACATTAAGGTTGCTTTTTGGGTGTTCTTACTATCATTAAGCTTGTTATGGCTGTTGGCGGACACACTAATGCCAAATCCCTTTACATATTTTTCTTTCCGCACGGTGTTCATTCAATACACAGGCGTTATCGGCATGGGATTGATGAGTCTATCATTGTTGCTGGCAGTGCGTCCCAAATGGATGGAACGGCCATTGAAAGGGTTAGACAAGATGTACCGTCTCCACAAGTGGATTGGGATTACCGGACTGGTGGTCTCTATTCTCCACTGGTGGTGGGCCCAAGGTTCCAAATGGATGGTCGGGTGGGGCTGGTTGACTCATCCGCCGCGAAAACCACCCTCTGGAGAGTCTCTGTCCCAACTTGAACAGTGGCTGAACAGCAGCGTGGCTTAGCCGAAACGATTGGCGAGTGGGCATTTTATGCCGTAGTCGTATTGATTACCCTGGCTTTGGTCAAGTCGTTTCCCTACCACTTGTTCAGGAAGACGCATAAATGGTTGGCGGTTGCTTATCTAACGCTGGTATATCACACGCTTGTTCTGACAGAATTTGAATATTGGACCCAACCTGTTGGCTGGGTTATGGCGATCTTACTCTTGATCGGCACGTTGGCGACATTTCTGGTTTTGACGGGACGTGTTGGCCGTAAGCGCAAAGTACAAGGAACGATTAAATCAATAACCACTTATCCCGGAGTGCGGGTTGTTGAAGGTTGTATTCAGCTCGAAAATGGATGGCAGGGGCACGTACCTGGCCAGTTTGCTTTTCTTACGTCAAAAAACTCCGAAGGGACACACCCCTACACCATTGCATCGGCATGGAACCCGGATGAGCGAGATTTAACCTTTATTGTGAAAGAGCTGGGTGACTGGACCCAACAACTGCAAAATTGGTTAAATGTTGGCATGCCTGTCTCCATAGAAGGTCCCTATGGTTGCTTCGATTTCAATGATACCCTCGCACACCAGATATGGGTTGGTGCGGGTGTCGGTATTACGCCTTTTATTGCGAGGATGAATTATCTGTCGCAGTTTCGTGGTCAGCAGAATATTGATTTGTTCCATGTGACCAGTGATTACGACCAAAGAGCTATTGATAAAATCACCGCCGATGCTAAAGCCGCGAACATCAAATTGCACATCATCGTACCTCCAAAAGATGGCCGCTTAACACCTGAACAGATTCGTGCGGCGGTACCAGCATGGCGTTCAGCAAGCCTATGGTTTTGCGGGCCAATTGCTTTCGGTCGTTCCTTGCGAAATAATTTTTTGGGTCAGGGTCTACCGTCAGGGAATTATCATCAAGAGTTATTTGAGATGCGATAAGTCATGTTTTTTTCGAGCCATCTATTGTGAGGCATTATCCATTGGCGCGGTCATTCACCTTTAAGCCCATCGGCGTGATCCACTCATGTTTTACCGAGAAGTTCGGCATTCCCCGTCAGCCGGGTCTGGTGCCGGCCGCCCGGGCCACCCTGAAGATCCTGCCACCCCACGACCGCGACGAAGCCTTCCGCGGCATCGACCAATTTTCACACCTGTGGATTCTGTTCGTTTTCCATGGCAATCCGCCCGGGAAATGGCAGCCCACGGTCCGACCGCCGCGACTGGGGGGCAACCGACGCATGGGGGTGTTCGCCACCCGTTCCGGTTTTCGACCCAATCCCATCGGCATGTCGAGTGTGGTCCTGGAAGGAATGCGTCGCGAACGGGGGCAGCTTTTGCTCGAGCTGTCCGGGGTTGACATTCTGGATGGGACGCCGGTGCTGGACATCAAGCCGTACCTGCCCTATGCGGACCGGATCGCGGAAGCGACCGGCGGATTTGCCGCTCAGCCGCCCCGTGCCTGCCTGCGGGTCGACTTCACCGATGCGGCAAGGCAGGCCCTCGTGACGATCGAACGCCGTTATCCGGGATTTGCCGGGTTGGTGACCCAGGTGCTGGGGGCGGATCCGCGACCGGCCTATGCGGAGGCCCGGTCGGGCCGTAGCGAGTATGGCGTGCGATTGTATGATGTCAACGTGCGCTGGACGGTGGGTGCCAAGACGATCGTCGTCCATACGGTGACATGGCCGGATGATGCGGTGGCGATGGGGACGGACGGATAGAACGCCCCGTCCTATTCCAGCCCCATCTCCTTCTTGACGGCGGCGGCGCATTGCGGGCAGTAGGTCGATGTGGGGGCGATGCCGGCCTTTTCCCAGACATACTTCTCCACCGACACCCATTGGCCCGTGCCCGGCTCTTGGCCGCTGTCGTCGCGGATTTTTTTGCAGACACAGCAGATCGGCAGCATTTTTTCGTAGAGTCGGATCTTGCGCGATGCTTCCAGACGTTCGAAGCAACGGGAAACCCTGAATTTGATCTCCTCGGGTTCACACGGCTTGAGCATGTAATCGTCGGCATCCAGCCGCAGGGCGTCGATGGCCGACGACATGTCGCCGTAGCCGGTGAGGATCAGGACCATGGTTTCCGGGCTTCTCGCCTTGGCCGCCTTGAGCACCTGGATGCCATCGATGTGATCCATCAGCAAGTCGGTGATGACCAAATCAAAATGGGTCTCTTGGAGACGGGCAATGGCCCTTTCGCCGCTTTCCGCCGTGTTGACATGATAGCCTTCGCTCTCAAGATCCTTGCCAATACCGCTCAGGATGTACGGATCATCGTCGACCAGGAGAATTCGGAGTTTGCGCATTTTGTCCTGCCTGTTGTTATCCATTGCTTGCGATTTGGTTGCTCAGCCGGACAAACGCCGCCACGGGCAGACTTTCCGCCCGCTGCATGGGATCGATCCCGGATTGAATCAACAGCCGTTCACACGTTGCCGGATCCAGCTTCAGATCACTTTGGGAAACCGCGTTGCGCATTGTCTTGCGCCTTTTGCCAAAGGCCGCCTTGACGACCCGGAAGAGCAGCCGTTCATCATCGGCGGGAAAGGGGGGCGGGTCAATAAAATCAATTTTGATCACCGTCGAATCCACTTTGGGTGCCGGGAAGAATTGATGCGCCCGGACCTGCAGGCAAACGGCGGTCTGCGCGCAGTACCCCAGCATCACCGACAGTCGTCCATAGGTTTTTGATCCCGGTCCCGCGCAGATGCGTTCGGCCATCTCTTTTTGCAGCATCAGCACAGCCCGGCGAATGTAGTGCCGGGCATGGATCAGCTGAACGATTACCTGGGATGAGATGTTATAGGGCAGGTTGCCCATCACGATCATCGGTGCATTCGTTTCCCGGCCAATGGCCCCAAGATCGGTCCTGAGGATGTCGGCCTCGCGAATATCCAGGTTGTCGATACCGGCGGCGAGGCGTTCGGTGCGCAAAAGCTCGGTGATGCGGGCGTCCTTCTCGACGGCGATGACCTTCCGGGCTGCCTGGGCGGCGGGAAGGGTAATGGCGCCCAGGCCGGGACCGATCTCCAAAACCACATCGTCGTCTCCGATCGCCGCATGGGTGACGATGGCCCGCGCCACATTGGGATCGCTGAGGAAATTTTGGCCCAGTTGCTTCCTGGCCTGGATATTCCAGGCGGTCAGAAGAGTACGGGGCGACGTCATTGGCGCGGGCCTGTGCCGGGGTTCCAGGGACAGGAGCGATTGCGGATGGTCACAAAGATCCGCAAGGTGATGAAGTATGCCATGATGCCGAGCACGGCACCGATCAATGCGCCGCCCACCAGCATGGCCCAGGTGACATCGATCCCCAGGGCCATCAACTGCGAGAATGAATCGAAGGTGATGTTGTTCAGCGTCGCCTCATAGCCCAGCAGCAGGCATCCCAGTTTGTAATTGGCATAGTAGACCAGGGGAATCGTCAAGGGGTTGCTGAGCCAAGTGCCCAGGGCGGCCGCGGATTTGCTACCCCGGAACAGATAAGCCAGCCCGACGGCGACAAGGGTCTGCAACGGGATGATGGGCAGGATGGATACGAAGATGCCCAACCCCATGCCCATGGCGATATAGTGGGGATTGCCTTCCAGTTGGCGAAGGCGGACCAGCATCTGGCTGAGACGTTCCCGGGGGCCTGTGAATGCTGGCGGTTTTTTAGTCAGGCGCTTGCGCGAAGGGTTCATGCTGGCAGCCGTTCCTGCAGATCGAGTCGACATCATCTGGGGCGGAGAGGGGATGATATGTTCCGCTTCAGGCATCATCGGTTGTTTTTTCGCTCCCGGTCGAGTTCGCGCTTCTGGTCGCGCTGACGGATCGATTCGCGTTTGTCGTGGCTGCGCTTGCCCCTGGCCAGGGCCAGGGACAACTTTGCCTTGCCGGCCTTGAAATACAGCCTCAGGGGAATCAATGCGTAGCCTTTTTCGTTGACCTTGCCGTAGATCTTTTTGATTTCGTAATTGTGCAGCAGCAGTTTGCGCGGCCGCAGGGGATCATGATTGTTGTAATAGGCGAAGGGATAGCGCCGATGTGCATCTGGTAAACAAAGACCTCGCCATTTTTGATGCGCGCATACGAATCCTTGAGGTTGGCCTTGCCCATGCGCAGGGATTTGACTTCCGTGCCGACCAGGACGATTCCGGTCTCGTAGGTATCTTCGATCGTATAGTCGTGGCGGGCTTTGCGGTTTTCCGCCACGATCTTGATAGGGGGTTTTTCCAAAGGGTTCGTGCTCCTGTCTTACTGATCCGATCCGGCAGCGCCGAGCCGGGTCACCGCTTCGCCGAAATGTTGGGTTAAAAAATCCTGGATCGCCCTGGCCGTGGTCAACCGCATCATCTCGGCGATAAGGGTGTCGATGCCGGCCAGGTTGAGGGAACGGATGGCGCTCTTCACGACCGGGATCGCCTGGGGGTTCATGCTGAGTTCCTCCACGCCCAATCCGAGCAAAATGGGGGCAAAGAGGGGCGCGGCGGCCATTTCACCACACATGTAGGTGGGAATGCCCTTTTCCCTGGCCACATCACAAACGCCCTTGATCAGCCGCAGAATCGCCGGATGCAGGGGTTGATGCAGGTGGGCCACATGACGGTTGCCCCGGTCGACGGCCAGGGTATATTGAATCAGATCATTGGTGCCGATGCTGAAAAAATCGGCCTTCTCGGCCAGGATATCGGCCGTGACCACCGCCGAGGGCACCTCCATCATGATGCCTATGGGAATATCGCGGTTGTACGCGAGCCCCTGTTTCTCCAGGCTTTCGGCGGCGTCATCGATGAGCGCGATCGCCTTTTCGACCTCCTCGATGCCGGAAATCATCGGCAGCAGAATGCGAACATTCCCATGGGCGGCGGCCCGCAGGATGGCCCGCAACTGGGTCTGGAAAATATCGGGTTTTCTGAGACAGTAGCGAATCGCCCGCAGCCCCAGGGCGGGGTTGGCTTCCTGGTTCTCGTGGATATAGTTGACCGCCTTGTCGCCATTGATATCCAGGGTGCGGATGGTCACCGGGCGATTCCCCATGACGTCGATCACATCTTTGTAGTTCTCGAACAGTCCGTTCTCGCTGGGGAAATCGGGCCGGCTGAGGTATTGGAATTCGGTCCGGTACAACCCGATGCCGTCGCCGCCGTGATCCAGCAGGGCCACCACCTCCTCGGGCAATTCGATATTGCCCATGACCGAAATGAGCTGACCGTTTTGGGTCTTGGCCGGCAGATGGCTTGTGCGGGCCATCTGGGCTTTGCGGATTTCGTATTGCTCCCGACGTTCCTCGGTGGCCAAAAGGGTCTGTTCCGTGGGATGGACCACGACCGTGCCGGTTCCGCCGTCAACGATGATGATATCGTCGTTGTTGATCTTCAGAGTGGCGTTGCCCACCCCCATCACCGCCGGGATTTCAAGGGTCCGGGCAATGATGCTGGTGTGGGATGCATGGCCGCCGCGATTGGTGACGAACCCCTTGATTCGCTCCAACTGGATCTGGCTGGTTTCCGCCGGAGAAAGATCCCGGGCCACCAGGATGACCCGTTTGTCGATGCGGGCGATATTTACATGTTCGCCTCCCACCAGGTTCTCCATGATCCGGTCGGCGACATGGGTGATATCCTCGGCCCGCTGCCTAAGGTAGTCGTTGGACATGTTCTCGAACATGGGCTTGACTTGCGAGACCACTTTTTTCAGCGCCCATTCGGCATTGACATGCTCTCCTTCGATAACCTCGATGGTACGGTCGTAGAGCATCTTGTCCTTGAGCAGCAGCATGTGGGTTTCCAGAATCTGGACATGCTGGCGCAGCTCTTCGGGGGTTTTGTCGATAACCCGTTGCAAAGCCTCGCCGGCTTTCCTCACGGCGGTTTTAAACCGTCCCACTTCCGCGGGGAGGAACGCTTTACGGACAATGTACTGTTTAACGACGTCGACCCCTTCCTTATCCACCAGGTAGGCCTTGCCGATGCAGATACCGGGCGAGCCGCCAATGCCTTTGAGGATAATTTCCTGGGATTCCTGATCTTCCATGAACGATTATTCTCCAAACCCGGAACGGATCAACGCCGCCATCTGTTCCAGGGTTTCCATATCGGCTTCATCGTCTATGCTGACGGTGACTTCGGTACCTTGCGGGCAGGCCAGGGTCAGGATGTCGAGCAGTGAGGTCGCATCGGCCCGATTGCCATTTTTGTCAATCCACACACCACCCTTGGCCTGGGCGGCCAGCTTGGCCAGTTGGGCTGCCGAACGGGCGTGCAGTCCCAGGGCATTTACAATCCGGAGGGTTATCGTTTGGGCAGCTTTCATTGCTCCATCATTTCAAAAAAGTTGCGGATTGCTCGCCGGCCAGTGCAGGTTGCGTGGTGTTTTCCGTTACGCCGGACCAATAAAAAAGGGGTCTGCCCCCCTTGATTTAAACTTAATTTAAATATCAATCGCCGCAATTGATGTCAATGTGTAACCCATGGCACCACGATATCCCCAACATATGGTGATCACTCAAAAATTCTGGTATCATGAAATTCCATGGGCGCTGAGCCGGTTTCTGGGGGTGCCGAAGACCCTGATCAACGGAAAGGGAAAGACATGGTAGAGAAACAATTTCTGATCGATGACCTGAAACTGGGCGAATCCTGGCGCTTGTTCAAGATCATGGGGGAATTCGTGGAGGGTGTGGAAGGGCTTTACGATTTGGGGCCGGCGGTCAGCATCTTCGGCTCCGCCCGTACCCGGCCCGATGATCCCCTATACAAGAAAACCGAGTCCTTGGCGGCGCTTTTCGTCAAGAACGGGTTCGCCGTGATCACCGGTGGCGGTGGTGGCGTCATGGAGGCGGCCAATAAAGGCGCCGCCGAGGCCGGCGGTACCTCGGTGGGACTGAACATCCGGTTGCCCTTCGAGCAGAAGCCAAACCCCTACGCCTCGGTCCAGATGGAATTCAAATACTTTTTCATCCGCAAGGTGATGTTCATCAAATATGCGTCCGCCTACGTGGTCATGCCGGGGGGCTTCGGCACCCTGGACGAACTCTTTGAAGTGATGACCCTGGTACAGACCCGGCGCATCCGACCGTTTCCGATCATTTTGGTGGGCACCGACCATTGGGCCGGCCTGCTCGACTGGCTCCGCCGGCAATTGCTCGCCGGCGGACGCATTTCCGCCAAGGACCTGGACATTATCCAGGTGCTCGACGATCCGGAGGCGATCGTCGAAACCGTGCGCAAAATTCTGGTGGTTTAAAGGCTATCGGTTTTTACCCGACAGCCAACCTGTCGTTTTATGAACTTGACACGCCCTCGGGATCGGGTATTAAATGGTGATGAATAAAATTCATTTTATTTCATATGTATAAATTAATGGTTCGTCATACATTTCCATGCAAAATGGATGCGTCCGTCAACATCCACGATGACACTGATCTGACCACACGGCACACGGAGGCGATTCCTTGGGAACGGCAGCTGGGATGAAGCAAGGGGACGAACTGCTCGCGTTATCGGATGTCCACATGCATTTTGGCAAAGTGGCGGCCCTTTCGGGGATCAACCTGACGATCCGAAAAGGGGAGATTCATTCCGTCATCGGTCCCAACGGGGCCGGCAAGACGGTGATGATGAACATCATCAATGGCCTCTACCGGCCCCAGAAAGGCACCATCCGCTTCAAGGGCAAACGCATCAACACGCTCAAACCCCATGCGCGCGCAAAACTGGGCATCGCCCGCACCTTTCAGAAAGTCGAGGTTTTCGGCGGCATGACCGTGCTGGACAACATCCGCCTGGGGCGGCATGTGCATTACCGCTCGGGGATTCTGAGCGGCGCCGTTTACCTGGGCAGAGCCAAAAAGGAGGAGATCGAACATCGGGCCTTTATCGAAGAGGAGATCATCGATCTCCTTGAAATCGAGCAGATTCGCCATAAGCCCGTGGGCATGCTTCCCTACGGGCTGCAAAAACGTGTCGAACTGGGCCGCGCATTGGCCCTGGAGCCGGAACTGCTCATCCTCGACGAACCCCTGGCCGGCCTCAACCTCGAGGAGGTCGAGGACATGGCCCGTTTCATCCTCGATATCAATGAGGAAAAACGCTGGCGGGTGACCTGCCTGCTGGTGGAGCACGACATGGGCGTCGTCATGGACCTTTCGAATCGGGTGTTTGTGCTGAACTTCGGCAATATGATCATGGATGGAACCCCCGAGGCGGTGCAGAACCATCCGGAAGTGATCAAAGCCTATCTGGGTGAAGAGGATCTGTATGCAACACGTGCATAGTCCGGCGACCGGCGGCGTTTCCATCACCAAAGAACTGACCATCCAGAAATTGTTTTACGACCAGGCGCGGCGCTATGGCAAAGGCCGCGTGGCCATGCGTGAGAAGGAGTTCGGCCTCTGGCGGCCGATCACCTGGCGGGATTACTTCGAGAATGTCAAATACCTGAGCCTGGGACTGGTCCGGCTCGGACTGGAACCCGGCGACAAGGTCGCCATGATCGGCGACAACCGTCCCGAAGGCCTGTGGGCCGAGATGGCCACGTTGTGCGCCGGTGGCGTGGCCGTCTGGCTGTTTCAGGATTGCCTCATCGACGAAGTCAGGTACATCCTCGACCATTCGGACACGAAGTTTCTCTTTGGCGAGGGGCAGGAAGAAGTCGACAAGGCCCTTTCCATCCTTGGCGAGTGTCCCCAATTGAAAAAGATCATTTGGGACAACCCCAAGGGGATGCGCAACTATCATCAGGATTGCCTGATCAGCAACAACGCCCTGATGGACCTGGGGCGCGAGCTGGAACAAGCGCAGCCCGATCTCTTCGCGCAGATGGTCCATCGCGGGCATGGCGATGACGTGGCCCTGCTTTTTTATACCTCCGGAACGACGTCGCTGCCCAAGGGGGCGCTGTTGTCCCACAACAACATGCTCACCATGGGACAGCACCTGATGTCCGTGGATCCGTGCTACGACACGGACGATTATGTCTCCTACCTGCCCTTTGCCTGGATCGGCGAGCAGATGATGTCCATTTCCTGCGGGCTTCAGATCGGCTACACGATCAATTTTCCCGAGGAGCCCGAGACCGCCCAGGAGAATATTCGGGAGATCGGTCCCCACGTGATGTTCGCCCCGCCGCGCATGTACGAACAGATGACCCGCTCCGTGCAGGTCAAGCATTTGGACGCCAGTTGGATCAAACGCCAGTTCTTCACCCTGGCCTCCAAGATCGGTTACCACGTGGCCGATCTGAAGTTCGGCAAGCGACCGGTACCGCTGATCTGGAAGCTGCTCGAAAAGCTGGCCTACATCACCGTGCAAAAGAAGCTCAAGGATCATCTGGGGCTCTCCCGGGTGCGACACGCCTACACCGGCGGGGCCGCCATGGGGCCGGACCATTTCCGTTTCTTCCATGCCCTGGGGGTCAATCTCAAACAGATCTACGGGCAGACGGAAGTGGCCGGCATTTCGGTGGTCCACCGCGACGGCGACATCAAGTTCGACACCGTGGGCCACCCGATCCCCGGCACCGAGATCAAGATCACCGCCGAGGGCGAAATCATCACCCGCAGCCCCTCGGTGTTTCTCGGCTACTACAAAAACCCCGAGGCCACGGAAAAAGCCCTGGTGGACGGCTGGCTCTACTCCGATGACAAGGGGTTTCTCGATGAAGACGGTCATCTGGTGGTCTTTGACCGCACCAAGGACGTGTTCACCCTTAGGGATGGCAAACCCTTCTCGCCCCAGTACCTGGAAACCCGTCTTAAGTTCAGCCCTACATCCGGGACTCCTGGGTCATCGGTGATAAGAAGGACTTCATTTCGGCCGTGCTGTGCATCGACTACAACGTGGTCGGCAAATGGGCCGATGAGAAGAAGATCAATTACACCAGTTATCAGGAACTGTCGCAGAAACCCGAGGTCTACGCCCTGGTGGAGAAACAGATCCGCCAGGCCAACCAGGATTTGCCCGATGCGGCCAAGGTCGTGAAGTTCACCAACCTGTACAAGGAATTCGACGCGGACGACGACGAGTTGACCCGCACCCGCAAGCTGCGCCGGGCGTTCGTGGAAAAGCGCTATCGCGTGATTGTCGACGCCTTGTACACGGCGGCCGACAGCGTCCATATTGACACCACCATCAAATACGAGGACGGACGCGAGGCCCACATCAACACCGACATGCGCATCATCCACCTGGCCGACGGATGACCGGATCTTGCCCCACTGAAGCAGAAAGACAAAAGGAGAAGCCCGATGGAACTGTTTCTAATGACGCTCACGACCGGTATCATGGTGGGCGGCATCTATGCCCTGGTCGCCCTGGGATGGGTATTGATCTACAAATGCTCCGGCGTGCTGAATCTGGCCATGGGAGAAATGACGCTGATCGGTGCCTACGTATCGCTCAGCTTTTACTCCATGGGCGTGCCCTTCCTCTTGGCGCTGGCCATTTCGCTGATCATCGGGTTCGTTCTCGGCATCCTCACCGAACGGATTTTTCTGGACAAGCTGATCGGCGAGCCGGTGCTCACGGTGATCATGGTCACCGTGGGGCTCTCCTTTTTCTTCAAGGGCACCGTCGAGTTCATCTGGGGAACCGACACCCGGGTCTTCACGCCGCCGGTCTTCTCCATCGAGCCCATTCACATCGGTCCGTTGATTGTCGGCCAGGTCTACCTGTGGAGTTTCGTGGCGGCCATCGTGCTTCTGATCGTCTTCGTCTGTTTCTTCAAATACACCCGTTGGGGACTGGCCATGCAGGCGACCGCCGATGATGAGATGGCCGCCTTGTCCGTGGGCGTCAGCGCCCGCTACGTTTACGCGGCCGCCTGGGCCATCGCCTTCATGGCCGCCGGGGTAGGGGGGACGCTTTTGGGCAACATCAACGGATTGAACATCTCGGTCAGCTATCTCGGGCTTCTGGTGCTGCCCGCGGTGGTGCTCGGCGGGCTCAATTCGGTGCCCGGCGCCATCGTCGGCGGCATCATCATCGGCGTTTTACAAAACCTGTGCGGCACCTACCTCGACCGCTACTTTCCCGGCGCCGTCAAGGAGATCGCGCCCTTTGCCTTCATGGCGATTTTTCTCCTGTTCAAACCTTATGGGCTGTGGGGATGGGAGCGGATCGAAAGAGTTTAGTTGGCGTCCAGAAATGGCCAATGGGCCCGATATCGGCGTTATACGAAAAATTTTATGAAACGAACATGAATCGTTAATCGAAAACGGAGTCGTTATGTCGACAACCTGGCTTCCCTGCGGGGTTTACCATGAAACCTATGCCCAGGATCATGCCTGGTGGCAGACCCGCTTCATTTGCGGCAAGATGGTCCTCTTGGCAGTGCTTCTCTTCGGGGTCATTCCGTTTTTCGCGGATTCCTACGAGCTTAGCGTGTGCAACCAGATCGGCTACACGATTCTGGGGGCGCTCGGTGTCCAGCTGCTGATCGGGTTTTGCGGCCAGATCACCCTGGGGCATGCGGCCTTTCTGGCCGTGGGGGCCTATACCAGCACGCTCTTGATCCTGGAGTTTCCCTGGCCTGCCTGGATGATGCAGTGGGGCCTGGCCTATCCGATCAGCATCGTCGCGGCGGCCATCGTGGCCGGCCTCTGGAGCGTGCTGTTCGGCCTGCCATCGGCGCGGGTCAAGGGCTTCTATCTGATTTTGACCACCATGGCGGCCCAGTTTATCACCGTGGACTTCATCATCACCCAATACATCAGCCAGATTGGCGGCCGGGGCCAGGCGTTTTCGCTCCCGCCCGGCACCATCAAGGTCGGCCCCTGGGTAATCGACAGCGATCTGAAGGTCTATTTCATGATGATCGTGCTGGTGATCGGTTGTGTGACCGTACTGGCCAACCTTCTGCGCTCACGGGCCGGAAGGGCCTGGGTCGCCATCCGCGACAACGATGTTTCGGCCGAGGTAATGGGCATCAACGTGGTTAAGTACAAGCTGCTGGCATTTTTCGTGGCCGGTTTCATCGGCGGCATCGCCGGGGCCTTCTGGATCAGCAATCTGGCCGCGGTCAGTCCCGAGCATTTTCCCTGGTTCTGGTCCCTGTGGCTGGTGGGGGTGATTCTGATCGGCGGCGTCGGCTCGATTCACGGGGCGATCTTCGGCTCGATTTTCATGGTGGCGATCATGGAACTCCTGCAACTGGCGGTGATGCCCCTGGCGGACAGTTTCCCGAAGCTTTTGATGGATTTTCTCTTTATCAAGGAGGCCGCCTTTGGCCTGGCCATCTGCATGTTCATGATTTTCGAACCCAACGGGTTGGCCTACCGGTGGTGGCAGGGGAAGAACTACTTCAATCTTTGGCCGTTTTCATATTGACGGATCGGAACGAACGAAAGGGGAGGACGATGAACACAAAACGGGTATGGACCACAATACTCATCATGGTGACGGCGCTGGTTTTTGGCGGTTCCCCCTTGGCGGGGGCCGAGGTGATCAAGATCGGCGCGCTCAGTGACATGACCGGGGCGACTTCCGATGTCGGCAAGGATTACGCCCTGGGCATCGCCGAAGCCATCCACTACATCAACGATACGGGCGGCATCAACGGCAAGACGATCAAGCTCTACCAGTTTGACTATGGCTATCGGATTCCCGAGGCCCTCACCAAGTACAACCTATTCAAGCGCTTGAAATGCGTGGCGATCCTGGGCTGGGGGACCGGAGACACCGAAGCCCTGGCGCCGACGGTGGCCAAGGATAAGATTCCCTATGTCTCGGCCTCCTATTCAGGCCACTTGTGCAAGCCGGAGAAGACGCCCTACAATCTATTCTTTGCCACCGACTACTCGACCCAGTCCCGCGGTTGATCACGTCCTGGTTCGACAAGAAATGGCCAACCAAGCCCGACTACGGCAAACGCAAGCCGCGCATCGCCATGTGCTACATGTTTGCGTCCCCCTTCAGCAGCTCATCCATCAAAGCCGCCAAGCAGCAGGCGGAAATGCTCGGTTTCGATATCGGTCCGGATCAGGATGTATCCCTGTTCGCCATCGATACCAAGAGCCAGATCCTGGCCTTGAAGGAGTTCAAGCCGGATGTGCTCCTGCATACCAACACGGTCATGTCCGTTGCCGCGACCTGCGGGATGCCTATGCCCTGGGGCTCGGCGCGGACAACCTGATCAAGTGCTGGGGCTTTGACGAGAACCTGCCCAAGCTGGCCGGCAAGGCCGCCGAAGGCGCCATCGGATGTGCGCCCTGGGCCTTTTACGGCCTGGATGTGCCGCTGATGGACAAGGTCATCGAATATGCCAAGAAATACAACCCCGGCATCCCCCAGGAGAAAAGGACCATTCACACGGTTCAGGCCTGGGCCAATGCCCTTGGCCTGGCCGAGGCGTTGCGCCTTGCCGACAAGGCCGGCGACCTGAGTGGCGAGGGGATTCTCAAAAAGGGATTCGAAACCATGCGGGGCTATGAAATCGGCCTGGGCATCGCGCCGGCAACGTTTACGGCCACGGACCACCGTTCCCAGAGCGAGGCCAAAATCTACGAGTACAAAAATGGCCAGTTTGCGCTTATCGACGCGGTTGACCTGAAGAAGCGCTGGCCGGAGAAGTGGGAAAAAGAGTGGCTGGGTTGGTAAATTCGCGTCCCATGGAGGGTTAGCCCTTGTCCGCAGAGAACATGATCCTGAAGATCAACAACATCGAAGTCAAATACCATGAGGTGATCCTTGTGGTGAAGGGGGTCTCCATCGAGGTGCCCGAAGGTGGCATCGTTGCCCTCCTGGGGGCCAATGGCGCCGGGAAGAGCACGACCCTGAAGGCGGTTTCCGGTCTGTTGAAACACGAGAACGGTGCGGTGACGGATGGCTCCATCGAATTCATGGGTGAGCGGATTGACAAACTGGGGGCCGAGAAGATCGCCAAGATGGGGATTGTCCAGGTGATCGAAGGCCGCCGGGTGTTCGAACATCTCACCGTCGAGCAGAACCTCAAGGTGGGCGCCCACATGCGAAAATACGGCCGTTCCATCAAGGAGGGGCTCGACAAGGTGTATCATTATTTCCCGCGTCTGTGGGAAAAACGCCACGAAACCGCCGGATTTATCAGCGGCGGCGAGCAGCAGATGACCGTTGTGGGACGCGCGTTGATGACCCGCCCCAAGCTGATTTTGCTGGACGAGCCGTCCATGGGGCTGGCGCCCTTGCTGATCCATGAAATTTTCAACATCATCCAGCAACTCAACCGCGATGAGAAGATCTCGATTCTGCTGGTGGAACAGAACGCCAAACTGGCGCTCAATGTGGCGCCCCATGCCTATGTGATGGAGACCGGCCGGATCGTCATGGACGATTCGGCCGAGAAACTGCGTGAGAATCCGGACATCAAGGATTTCTATCTCGGCATGACCGACTTCGGGCGTCGAAAAAGCTTTCGCGAGGTCAAGCACTATAAACGCCGGAAGCGCTGGCTTGCCTAAATCGTGTCTATTTCCGGATAGACACTTACAATTAAAGGGGGGGAGAAGATGCAGAGAAAAAGAATATGGCGGGTGATGGGGTGCGTGCTGACGATCCTATTCATGCTTTCGGGCTGTGCCGGAATGCCGGCCAAGCCGACCGAGAAGAACTTTCAGGCACCGGTGGTCACCCTGGACAACATGGAGGTCACCCATGCCTTCGGGTACTGGTACTACTCCAAGAAAGTCGCGCCCACCAAGGGTAAGGCCGATGATGTGGGCGCCCCCCTGGATTTGGCCTTTACTTTCAATCTGAAAAATCCCAACCCCTTTCCCGTGCAGATGGAAAGTCTGAAGTTTTCCGTCTTGTTTGAAGAATTCGAACTCAACACGGTGAGCACCGATGCCACCCAGTGGATTCCGCCGGGGATGACCAACCAGGTGCGGGTACATGCCCATTTTGATGTGCGGCAATCCCTGCTCAGCCTGCTGGTGACCGGCGGGTTCAAGCTCAAGGAAAAAGGCACCGACGCCTGGTCTGCCCTGGAAAAATGGTGGACCGGTATCCCGAATTACGAAATTCCGGTAACGGTCGGTGGCGGTTCCGCTGTTTTCAAGGCCGACGGCCTGGTCAAGGTATCCACCTTCGAGGCGACCTTTCCCTGAAACGCGGCCTGTGCCGAAGCTAACCATGGCTGGCATCGACATGCGGATTTGTGGTATAACCCATCAAAAACAATAAAAACAAATGGGTTGGCTCAGGAGGGGGCATGGGGCTTTACGATTTCAGCGTGTATGATCTCATCCGGCGCAATGCGGTTTGCTACGCCGGTCTGCCGGCCTGGTTCGAGGCCGAAACGGGAAAGACGATTCATTTTGGGGATTTCAAAACCCAGGTGGATCGGCTGGCCGCCGGGCTGCAGCAGGCCGGCGTTCAGGCGGGGGATCGCATCGGCATCGTGGGGAAGAACAGCCTGGGCTTCTTTCAGTTGGTGGGCGCCGCCGCCGCCCTGGGTGCCATCGTGCTGCCGGTCAACTGGCGTCTTTCCGCCGGAGAGGTGGCCTTCAACCTGAACGACGGCACGCCGGTGATGGTTTTCGTGGATGATGAATTCGCTCCGGTGATCAGCGGTGTTCGCGATCAACTGCCCTCGGTCAGGCGATTCGTCAATCTGACCGAGGCCGGCCCCTTCGAGGCCTTTGACGCCTTGACCAGCGATGCGCCCTCTGTCCCCAAGCCTGTCGACGCCGACACCGGCCTGGTCATCATTCATACCGCCGCGGTGGCCGGCCGGCCGCGCGGCGCGCTGCTCAGTCATGCCAATCTGCTCTGCGCCAGCCTGCACTTCAACCACTGCTTCGGCCTGACGACCCATGACGTGCACCTGAATTTGCTGCCCCTGTTTCATGTGGCCGGTCTCTTCATGGCCGTTGCCGCCTTCCACACGGGCGTCCTTAACGTCAACATGAAGCGTTTCGATGCGGCCGAGGCGGTCGCGCTGATCCAATCCAAACGGGCCTCCGTCTTTTTCGATTTTTCGCCGATTCTGGGCGCCATTTTGGATGAACAGGAAAAGACCGGGGCCGATATCTCCTCGCTGCGGGCCGTGATGGGGCTCGATGGCAGCGATACCATCGAACGCTACCAAAAGGTCACCGGCGGCACCTTTTACAGCATGTACGGCCAGACCGAGACCGCTTGCCTGGCGGCCCTGGGACCTTACGACGATTGCCCTGGCGCGGCCGGCCGACCGATTGCCATGGGCGTTGTGACCCTGGTCGACGAGGCCGACAACCCGGTGCCCACCGGCGAGGTGGGAGAAATCACCCTCACCGGCCCCATGGTTTTCAAGGGATATTGGAATCTGGCGGCGGACAATGCCCACACCTTTCGTAACGGGCGTCATCACACCGGCGACATGGGCCGCATGGATGCGGATGGCTTTCTGTGGTTTGCCGGGCGCAAACCGGAAAAGGAACTGATCAAGCCTGGCGGTGAAAACGTCTATCCGGCGGAAGTGGAGGCGGTGATTCTCGAGCATCCGGCGGTCAGCCAAGCCGTGGTGATCGGCGTGCCGGACCCCAAATGGAAGGAAGGCATCAAGGCGGTCTGCGTGCTCGCGCCGGGCCAGTCGCTCACCGCCAGGGACCTGATCGACTTCGTCGGTCAGCGCATCGCCCGCTACAAGAAGCCGCAGTATGTCGAATTTGTCGACGCCTTGCCGGAGAAAAACGGCGTTATCGATCGCGATGAAGTCAAAAAACGGTACGGCGGCGAACAACACGGGCAAGCGTGATGAACTCGTAAGAAATTGCGTATCCGACGGATTCGTAAGAAGCCCGAGATCAAGGCTTGCGAATTCTGAGGAGGGAGGCATACTTAAGCGTACGCCGCAGTGACGAAGAATTCGCGTAACGCCGATATCGGGCTTCTTACGAATCCGTCAAGGGAAATCCATGGGAACACACCCCTCCTGGGCAGACGACTACGTCCGAAAAACCTGCAAGGCGGCCGAGGCCATCGACCGGATCCGGCCCGGCCAGCGGGTGTTTATCGGCTCTTCCTGCGGCGAGCCCCAGCATCTGGTGCGGACGCTTTCCAATGCATCGGAGCGCTTGGCCGATCTGGAGATCATCCGTCTCATGTCCCTGGAGACCACGCCCCTGTCGCTGATTGCGAGCAAAAGCAAGGGCGCCAGTCTCAATATCCGCCAGTTCTACTCCGGGTCGGCCAAGCCCAAGGCCATCGCCCGCCATTCACGCTTCATCACGCCCATGAACCTGTCGGCGGTCCCCCGGCTGTTCAAGAGCCGGCGCCTGCCCATTCATGTGGCCTTGATCCAGACCACCCCGCCGGACGATTTCGGCTGTCTGAGCCTGGGGGTGTCGGTGGACATCACCCTGTCCGCCGCCCTGTCCGCCGATTTGGTGATCGCCCAGGTCAACCCGCGCATGCCGCGCGTTCTGGGGCGCAGTTTCCTGCACGTCAACGATGTGGATCTGTTTGTGCCGTATGAGGAGCCCCTGATCACCCTGGCAGCGACGCCTGAATTAAACGCGGCCGATACCATCGCCCAGTTGATCGCCCGGCTCATCGACGACGGATCCACGATCCAGATCGGCCCGGGCACCACGCCCAAAGCCACCCTGGCGGCGCTGAAGGACAAGAACGACCTGGGCGTTCATACCCAGTATCTGACCAGCCCGATCATGCATCTCTTCTCGCGCGGGGTGATTACCAACGCAGAAAAGGGTACAACGAGGGCAAGATCGTGGCCTCCAGCGCCGTGGGCTCGGCCGACCTCTACGAATTCATCAACGACAACCCGGTCATCGAATTGCATCCGTCGGAATACGTGAACGATCCGTCGATCATCGCCCGCCATCATCGCATGGTGGCGATCAACGTGGCCATGGCCATCGATCTGACCGGTCAGGTGGCGGCCGACGCGCTGCCCTATAACCATTTTTCGGGCGTCACCGGCATGCTCGACTTCGTGCGCGGGGCGGCCATGAGCGAGGGGGGCAAATCGCTTCTCTTGTTGCCCGCCACGGCCATGCAGGGCAAGAAGAGCCGCATCGTGCCGATGCTCAGCGATACGGCCGTGGTTGTCCCGCGCAGTGACGTGCATTACGTCTGCACGGAATTCGGGGTGGTCAATCTGTTCGGCAAGAGTTTTCAGGAACGCGCCCTGGCCATGATCAGCATCGCCCATCCGGATTTTCGCGACGAACTTTTCAGCCAAGCCAAACGCATGGGCATCCTGGGCGCCGAGCAGGTTCAGAAAGGCGCCATTACCGGCGTCTATCCCCTGCGCCTGGAAGAGACCCTCGAGATCGACGGTGAATCGGTGACCATCCGCCCGGCCAAGCCGGTGGATGCGCGGCGCATCCAGGAACATTTTTACGACCTGGATCCCGAGGATGTGGTCGCACGCTTTTTCCACCGCCGCGAGCGCTTCGACGCCCGGGAGGCGGGCGAGGTCTCCCAGGTGGATTATATCAGCAACCTGACCATCGTCGCCGTGGTGGGCGAGTTCGGCTTCGGCCGGGTGGTGGGCATCGGAGAGTACTTGCTCGATCCGGGCGTGAACATGGCCGAAGTGGCCTTTTCGGTGTCACGAGAATGGCAGGGCAAGGGGTTGGGCGGCTTGATCCAGAAGAAGCTCGCCGAGGGAGCCCGGGATAAGGGCATCGCCGGTCTGTTCGCCTATACCGACCCCGACAACCCGGCCATGATCCGCCTCTTCGAGAAATTACCCTACCGGATCGAGCACAAGATGGCGGATGAGATGCTGATGCTGAGCTGCCGTTTCGACGAACCGGCTTCCGAGGTTGATGATTCTGACGGTTTGAGCGGCCATCGGTGGCGTAGGGGCGAAAGATTTTTCGCCCCTACCGGGTGCGGTTCAATTCCTCTCGGCTGAAATAATATCCCGATTTTTCGATAATGCGACCCTCGTCGAGCAGCCGTGCCAGGTTTTTGCGGATCATCTGGGTCTCAAAGATGCGCTGCATCCTCGGATCGGGCATGCGGTTATTGTAAAACGGCGAGGCTTGGATCATCGCCTCCAGATCCACTCCCTGGCACAGGGCCAGCACGGCCATCTTCTGTTGTTCGAACCGTTCCAGAAATTGCGCAAAGGCCGCATCCGCCTTCTTGCCGGCGATCGGACGCTTATGCGAGGATCCGACCCATTCACAGACCATATCCCGCAGCATCATGACACTTTGCCGAAACCGGTCGATGTCGCCTTCCGGGTTGCCGTACCAGGGGCCGAAACCGGTGAAATCGATATCCGTGGTCAACAGTGTTCGGGTGGTGGTCTCCAGAAAACAGTAGTGATCCCTTAAATGGCCCGGCGCGTGAATGGCCCTTAGCTGAATGGCGCCGAAATCGAGGACATCGCCATCGGTGAAGCGGCGGTCAGGCGGGCGCAAGGGATGGATGCCCAGACGATCCCGCACCACATCGGTCCAATAACGGGCATCGGCTTCCCCTTCCACGAAGCGGCGGCCCAAAAGAACCAGATCCTCCACTGTTTCCGGGGTTTCGGCCGGCAACCACAACTGACGATCGCGCAACACATGCCAGGCCAGAATGTGATCGGGGTGGGAGTGGCTGATGATCAGGCGTCGATGCGGATGTTTTCATCGATCTGCCGGATCCGGTCGGCGCCGATGCCGCTGTCGATGAGCACGGTTCGATTCCCCATCAACAGGAAGCCGTTGCAATGGGGGAAGCGGGCTTTTCCCGGTCCGCCGGCCAGATAGACGTTTTTGGCCACCGGGTGAATGAAGGGCAGTGTTGCAAATGGGTGGTTCATGGGTGCAGGCGCTTTCTCGCGAAACGGTTCAAAGAGGTGTTCAAGGTCATTTCTCGGTATCCTATTTTGTCTTGAATTTAAAGGGATTCCTGCGGATTTTGCCGACGATGGCCGTAGCCGGTACCGATCGGCCATAGCGATTGGCTGTTTTCCCCGCGCCGCAAGCATGCTATGGGTGCCCCCATCGTCGCCAGTGCCGAAAGGAATGCCATGAAACCGCTGTTTTTCAACAATGTCGCCATCGAAGCAGTGGCATATGTTCTCCCCACCAAGGTGGTCACCTCCACCGAGATCGAATCGCAACTGGCCGCCACCATGGCGCGCTGGGCATGAAACCGGGCATGTTGCAGGGGCTCACCGGCATTCGGGAACGGCGTTTCTGGGAAGCCGGCCAGCAGGCCAGCGATGTGGCCACCCTGGCGGCCGAAAAAGTGCTGGCCCGAACGGGCATTCCCCGCGAGGCCATCGGCTGCCTGATCAGCACTTCGGTTTCCAAGGACTATATCGAGCCGTCCGTGGCCAGCCTGGTGCATGGCAACCTGGGGCTGGCCGACCACTGCATCAGCTATGATATCGGCAATGCCTGCCTGGGATTCGTCAATGCCATGGCCAGCCTGGGCATGATGATCGACGCCGGTTTCGTCGATTACGGGCTGATCGTGGACGGCGAGAATTCCCGTGACGTGGTCGCGGCCACCCTCGACCGGTTGCGCAAACCGGATGCGGCGGCCGAGGCTTTCCGGGATCAGTTCGCCACCCTGACCCTCGGCTCTGGCGCGGTGGCCATGATTTTGTGCCGGAGCGATCTTTCCACCAGCGGCCATTTACTCAACGGCGCGGTGACGCGTGCCGCCACCCGGCACTGCCGCCTTTGCCTCGGCCAGCGGGATTACATGACCGCCGATGCGTCCAAGGTGATGATTTTCGGAGTGGACCTGGCCAAACAAACCTGGGATTTTGCCAGCCAGGTGCTGGCCAACTGGAGTGATGCGGAGATTGATGCCTACATTCCCCACCAGGTCAGCCAGCGCAACATGGACGTGCTCAATGCCAAACTGGGGCTTACCCCCCAAAAGCACCACCTCAATTTTCCCACCCTGGGAAATATCGGTCCGGCGGCCGTGCCGATCACCCTGGGTCAGGCGGCCGAGACCGGCCGTATTCGCCCGGGCAATCACGTGGCCCTGATGGGTATCGGCAGCGGCCTGAACTGTTCGATGATGAGTGTGACCTGGTAACCATGCCCACGGTGGCCAACCTACGGCAGTCGCTTTTGGTTCTCTTTGCCATCGTCTGCGCCATTTTGCTGTTTGTCGGCGGACCGGATCTGGTGCATGCGCGTTCCTTCAAGCGCGCCTGGGATCTGGGGCACATCCCTGCCTTCGCCGTTTGGACGCTGCTGCTGTTGCGCGGATGGCCACGCTTGGCAACCCTGGGGTGGGTGACGCAGGTGGTGGTGGTCGTTTTGTTGACGGTAAGTGTCGGCGGTGCCGTAGAGATCGCCCAGGGTGCGGTTGGCCGCTATCCCGGATGGCTGGATGTGGAGCACGACATCCTCGGTAGTCTCCTGGCGCTCTTTTTTGGGGCTCCCGGCCGATTTCACCTGCCTACCCACTGGCGACGCCTGGCCCAGGTGGCGATTCTCGGCTGGCTGCTGCTGGCGTTGGTGCCGGTGGGCCGCGCCTGGTGGATGAATGGGACATGGTCCGTGCGTTTCCGGTATTGGCCGATTTCGAAGCGCCGTTTGAGTTGGAACGCTGGTCGGGCAACGCTCGCCTTTCCGTTGATCACACCATCGTCGCCAGCGGGCGGGCCTCCCTTTGCATCGATCTCAACACGGCCCAATACAGCGGTGCAAGTTTGAGCTACTTTCCCGGCGACTGGCGCGGGTGGCGATGGATCGTTTTCCGTGTCTACAATCCCGATGACAAACCGATCCGCCTGGTCTGCAAGATCAACGATCACCCGCATGATGTCTCCGGCTACCGCTACGCGGATCGCTTCAACCAAACTTATGCGATGCACCCTGGATGGAACCGCATCCGCATCCCCCTTGAGGCCGTTGCCACGGCGCCCAAGGGCCGCCGCATGGACCTGTCGCGGATTACCGAATTCAACCTGTTTAGCGTCAGGCTGCCCGAACCGCGGCGGGTTTATCTTGATCGGCTCGTCCTTGAACGTTGAATAACCGGCCATTGCAGGCTGGCGCGGCTTAAAATGCACGTTCCACTTTGGTAAAAATGATGTTATCATCACTGCCAACCGCCATTACCAGCGATTATTCATGAACAGATCCGATTGCCGGCGAAGTCGCCGCCGCTTCTGAAATAAAGACCCATACCAGCACAAAGGAAATAACGATCGATGCCTACCGATCCCAATAAAGTCATCTACTCGATGATCCGCGTGAGCAAATTCTACAACAAGCGGCCGATCATCAAGGATATCTCCCTGAGCTACTTCTACGGCGCCAAGATCGGTGTTTTGGGCCTCAACGGCTCGGGGAAAAGCACCCTGCTGAAGATCATGGCCGGCGTGGACAAGGAATTTAACGGCGAAACCATCCTCTCCAAGGGGTATACGGTGGGCTACCTGGAGCAGGAGCCGCTGGTCGACGAGACCAAAAGCGTGCGCGAGGTCGTTCAGGAAGGCGTTCAGGAAACCGTTGATCTTCTGGAGGAGTTCAACCGGATCAACGAAAAGTTCGCCGAACCCATGTCCGACGAGGCGATGGACAAGCTGATTCAGCGCCAGGGCGAGGTGCAGGAGAAGCTCGACGCGCTGGATGCCTGGGACCTGGATGCCCGCCTGGAGATGGCCATGGATGCCCTGCGCTGCCCGCCCGGCGACACGCCGGTCAATGTGGTTTCCGGCGGTGAGCGACGTCGCGTGGCCCTGTGCCGCCTGCTGCTGAAAAAACCCGACATCCTGCTTTTGGACGAACCCACCAACCACCTGGATGCCGAGACCGTGGCCTGGCTTGAGCAGCATTTGCAGCAGTACGCCGGCACGGTCATCGCCGTCACCCACGACCGCTATTTTCTGGACAACGTGGCCGGTTGGATTCTGGAACTGGATCGCGGCCATGGCATCCCTTGGAAGGGCAATTACAGCTCCTGGCTGGAGCAGAAGCAGGCCCGTCTGGCCGGCGAGGAGAAGTCGGCCAGCGAGCGCCAGAAGACCCTCGAGCGGGAGTTGGAGTGGATTCGCATGGCGCCCAAGGGGCGACGGGCCAAATCCAAGGCGCGCATCACCGCCTACGAGCAGTTGCTCGGGCAGGAGAACGAACGCCTGGCCAAGGAGCTGGAGATCTATGTCCCGCCGGGACCGCGTCTGGGCAATGTGGTCATCCAGGCCAAAGGGGTGTCCAAGGGGTTCGCCGACAAGCTTCTGGTGGAAAACATGGAATTCTCGTTGCCGCCGGGGGGGATCGTCGGCGTGATCGGTCCCAATGGCGCGGGCAAGACCACCTTGTTCCGCATGATCACCGGTCAGGAACAGCCGGACAGCGGCACCTTCACCACCGGCGAAACCGTTCAGCTGGCCTATGTGGATCAGAGCCGCGACGTGCTCGATCCGGAAAAGAACATCTGGGAGATGATCTCAGGCGATCAGGACACGCTGGCGCTGGGGGATCGGCAGGTCAATTCCAGGGCCTACGTGGCGCGGTTCAATTTCTCCGGCACCGACCAGCAAAAAAAGGTGGGGGTGCTTTCCGGCGGCGAGCGCAACCGGGTGCACCTGGCGCGCATGCTTAAATCCGGCGCCAACGTGCTGCTGCTGGACGAACCGACCAATGACCTGGACGTCAACACCATGCGCGCCTGGAGGAAGCCTTGGAAAATTTCGGCGGCTGCGCCGTGGTGATCAGCCACGATCGCTGGTTTTTGGACCGCATCGCCACCCATATGCTGGCCTTCGAGGGAGACAGCCAGGTGACCTGGTTCGAGGGCAACTACTCGGATTACGAAGCGGACCGCAAGAAACGCCTGGGCGCGGCGGCCGATCAGCCCCATCGGATCAAATACCGCCAACTGACCCGCTGACGATGCGGTTTCCCTTGGTTGAAGTCGCCTTGCCGGCCTGGATCGATGCCGTGGTGTCCGATCCGGCGGCGGTCTATCCGGACCTTGACGCGCAGATGGCTTTTGCGATCGAGCTGGCCCGCCGCAATGTGGCGGCCGGCACCGGCGGTCCGTTCGGCGCCGCGATTTTCGACATGCACACCGGCCGGCTGGTGGCGCCGGGAGTCAATCGCGTCATGGCGGCGAACTGCTCGGTGGCGCATGCCGAAATCACCGCCATCATGATTGCCCAGAAAATCCTGGGGACCTGGGATCTCGGCGGTGAGGGGTTGGCCCCCCTGCGGCTGGTGACCAGTACCGAGCCGTGCGCCATGTGTCTGGGCGCGGTGGTCTGGTCGGGCGTACGCCAATTGGTGTGTGGTGCCCGCGACGCCGATGCCCGCCGGATCGGTTTTGACGAGGGCCCCAAGCCGGCCGAATGGGTGGCCGCGCTTGAAAGCCGGGGCATCGCGGTGATTCAAGACGTCCAACGTCAGGATGCGGCGGCGGTTTTGGCGCTTTATCTGGATCAGGGAGCACTGTATACAACGCCAGGCAGGCGGAATGGCCCGGTGGGTAGGGTTCCTTGAAACCGCTCGCCGGAATTGGCGCGATTCTGGCCAAGTACGCGTTCACAGGGTTGAAATAACCAATGTTTTGTAACTTCCGGATCAGTAAGCGTTTACAGGGTGCCGCAGATGTGCGGCGCCGGGCACGCAGACGTATTGGTCATACTTCAAGTGTCCGGCAACAAAGCAGATGTGGTACCTGTGAACGCTTACCTGGCCAACAACCTGAAATGCACCCACGACCATGGACAAACTCAAAACACGGGTAAAGAACGGCCACGCTTTTTTCACGCGAACCCTCTGGTCCCTGCGTCGCGACCAGCTGTCACTGATACGTTGGATGGGGGTTCGCTTGCTGCGGACGCTGATTCTTTCGGTTCAGGGTTTCAGTCGCCACCAGGGAACCTTGCGTGCGTCGGCCCTGACCTTCTTCACCCTGCTATCCCTGGTGCCCGTGGCGGCCATGGCCTTCGGCATCGCCAAGGGATTCGGGTTTGAACGCCGTCTCCAGCAGGAGTTGATGGAAAGCTTCTCGGCCCAGCAGGAGGTCGTTCAGCAGGTGATCACCTTTGCCCAGAACATGCTGGACAACACCAAAGGCGGCATGATTGCCGGTATCGGCGTGGTGGTGCTCTTCTGGGCGGTAATCAAGGTCCTCAGCAATATCGAGAACGCCTTCAACCATATTTGGGGGGTGCGTTCAAGGCATCCGATCCGCAAGCTCAGCGACTATCTTACCATCATGCTGATCTGTCCGCTGCTGGTGATCATGTCCGGCAGCCTGACCGTTTACATCACGTCCCAGGTGTCGGCCATTTCCGGCCGGTTTCATCTGCTGCAGATGGTCGGTCCGGCGATCTATCTGGGCCTCAAGCTACTGCCTTTTACCCTGATCTGGATTCTGTTCACCCTGGTGTATTTGATTATGCCCAACACCCGGGTGCGTTTCGATGGTGCGCTGCTGGCCGGTGTGATCGCCGGCACCGCTTACCAGCCGTTCAGGCGGCGTACATCCATTTTCAGATTTTCGTGGCCAAGTACAACGCCATTTACGGCAGCTTTGCCGCCTTGCCGTTGTTTTTGGTCTGGTTGCAGGTCAGTTGGCTGATCGTGCTCGTGGGTGCTGAGATTTCTCACGCCTATCAGCGTTCGGACCATGCGGACGACACCGCCGGCGGGCAACGGCTCAGTATCCGGCAGACCCGCTTGCTCTGCCTGGCGATCTGCCGCCACGTCGTCCACCGCTTTCATCAGGGACAACCGGCCGAGACACCCACCCGGATCGCCGCCGCCATCGGGCTGTCGGCGGTGCTGGTGGACAATCTGACCGAACGTCTGGTAAAAGGCGGGATTCTTGTGCGCATCGAAAACGATGCGACCGGGGAAGCCGCTCTACAACCGGCCCGGGATACCGACGGGATGACCTTTGCGTGGGTGCTGGAGGCCTTGGACCGGGTGGGCGACAACGATCTGCCGATAATGCATCTGCCGGTCGTTCAGCGGCTTGCCGATGATTTGGCCGCTTTTCGCGAAATATTGGAACGGTCGACGGCCAATCGGCGGCTGGTGGATGTTTGAGCGGCGGTTTGAACGGGATGACCTCATGAGGAGGTAAACAACCATGGAAAACGTTACCCATATCACCAACATCATTGCCCTGACCATGGGCGCGGCCTGGGCCGCCGGAATCAATCTATACGCCACCATCGCCACCCTGGGATTTCTGGGAGCGACCGGCAATATCACCTTGCCGCCGGATTTGCAGGTGCTGGCCAACCCGCTGGTCATCGGCGCGGCCGGTGTGATGTACGTGGTCGAGTTCTTTGCCGATAAAATGCCTGGTGTGGATACCGGCTGGGATACGATCCATACCTTTATCCGCATCCCGGCCGCGCTTCTGGCCGCCGGTGCCGTCGGCGATGTGGACCCG